>DSBF01000395.1 GCA_011049495.1 Ignavibacteria bacterium | reverse complement strand
TCTGTTGTGGTTTGCTTACAAATTGTTATTTGACAATATTTAATTCAGCACTTGTTAGCAAGCTTAATGTAAAAAGCAAGTTGTGGTTTGCTTACAAATTGTTATTTGACAATATTTAATTCAGCATACCTACGGTTAAGTTATTATAAATCAATAGGTTAGCTGAAAATTAGAATCAAAAAAAATGAATAGCTGAATTAAATACTAAAAAAGGCTGCACGGTTTTTCCGGCAGCCTTTCCAATTTTATACGGTTCGCAGTCCAAGTTGTGGAATAGCTAATCACAACGATTACGTTAACAAATCACCGCTGCTAATAATTTCAGTTCCTTTTTCTTTCAATTCTTTAAGCACGTTTTCAAATTCATCGGTATTTATCGGGCGGGTGCAGTCTTCTATTAACGTTACTTTAAAATTTTGTTCTAGTGCATCACGAATAGAAAAATTGACGCAGAAGTCGCCTGCTAAACCGACAATATAAACATGGTCAATATTTCTGGCGCGGAGATAGCCGGTTAGACCTGTATCCTTTTTATGCCCGTTATCAAAAAAAGCGCTGTAGGTATCAATTTCTTTTTCCATTCCTTTTCTAAAAATCGCTTCCATTTTATTTATATCCAGTTCTTTGGGGAAATCTGAGCCGATAGACCCTTGAACACAGTGATCCGGCCATAATATCTGCTCAAGTCCGCCAAGTTCAATTATA
Organism: Ignavibacteria bacterium; assembly: GCA_011049495.1. Taxonomy (GTDB): domain Bacteria; phylum Bacteroidota; class Ignavibacteria; order Ignavibacteriales; family Melioribacteraceae; genus SURF-28. The sequence goes on along the minus strand of DSBF01000395.1, from coordinate 6,118 downwards.
TCCAACGGGTTTTTACCTTCGTGATTGGATGCAAAACTCCCGTGATCCGGCGGGTGCCAATCCTGCGTGCCTACAACAAGTTTAAATTCATTGTGGTATTGAAGCTTATTAACCGTCGATATTATTTTATCACCGTCCGGAACTCCGAGAGCGCCGCCGGGCAGAAAATCATTTTGAATATCGACTACCAGTAATCCTTTCATAGTTTGTCTCCTTTCATTGTTAAATTACATTCCGGCATATTTATTTTTCAATTCATTTTGAAGCGCACTAAGTTTTTTACTGATCCCGACTTTATATGTTTCAGCGTTTTCAAGTTTTTTACAGTCGTTCCGTAACTGTTTTAAATTTTGCAAAACTTTTTCACGGAGTCCCTCTGCAGTTTCAATTGTGATAACGATTTTTCCACCTTGCATTACCGGCTGAAGCAAGTTGATATGTTTATAAGGATTCGTTTTAATTATCTCTTGTGCATAAATGATTTCATCGATCGAAGTCTCATCTTTAAGAACAACGGCATCGGCAAAATATTTTCCGTCGTCATCAATAAATCGTACAATTTGTTTAAAGCCGGGTAGAGTTATTTTGTCTTTTGTTTCGGAAAGTTTTAGCGACGGTTTATTATTCACAGCAGACAATTTATAAACTCCGTCTAACGCCGCATCGGGTTGACCCGTTACCAAGTTTGTCCCGACCCCAAAAATATCTACCGGAGCATTTTTTCGTATAATATCTCTAATGGCAAATTCATCCAATTGATTTGATGCGACAATTTTCACATAATTCAAATCAGCTTCATCAAGAGTTTCCCTCACCATTTTAGATAACTTTATAAGATCACCGCTGTCTAATCTTACGCCGTTCAATTTTAACCCCTTTTTCTCCATCTCTTTTGCAACGGTAATAGCATTGGGCAAGCCGCTCTTTAATGTGTTGTATGTATCGATAAGCAAGGTACAATTTGTTGGATGTGATTCTGCAAATTTTCTGAAAGCGGTCAGTTCGGAATCATAACTTTGAATGTAGGAGTGTGCCATAGTCCCGACGGCTTTCAAATCGAATTCATATGCAGCCAGCACATTCGATGTTGAATTAAAACCGCCAATAATTGAAGCGCGTGAAGCTTGAATGCCGCCGAGACCGTGACTTCTTCTCAATCCGAAGTCGCTTAAAATTTTATCCCCCGCGGTAATTCTCATTCTAGCTGCTTTGGTTGCAATCAATGAATTAAAATTGAGTGTATTAAGAAGAAGTGTTTCAACAAATTGGCACTCAATTAAATTTCCTCTTATGCTTAAAATAGGTTCATTTGGGAAAGCGATACCGCCTTCCTGCATTGAATAAATATTGCCTTTAAAAGAGAAATTTTTGAGGTAAGTCAAGAACTTATCGCTAAAACCGATTTTTTGTAAATAGTTTATTTCATCATCCGTGAACTTGAGTTTTGTAATATTCTCGAGAAGTTCACCCAATCCGGCAAAAACTACAAATCCGCCTCCGAAGGGAAGCTTTCTAAAAAAATAATCGAATGCTGCCGAATCATCGGCTCTGTCATCATCGAAATATGCCTGCATCATTGTCAATTGGTAAAGGTCCGTTAACAAAGCGTTGGATATTTTCATCATTTTCACTGATTTGTTTTATTTTTTTTATATGCGCAAACTAAAAAATTTGTATGCTATTCAAAAAGGTAAATATATTTGGAGAGGAATATTTTTATGGAGTCGGGAGGGATTCAATTAGCCGCGAATGCGCGAATAAAACCCCCGGGTCTTACCGCAAAACGGGACAGGAAAAAATCCCGGGGGATCAGATTAAATTATTTACTCACCTTACGCACAAACATTGAAGGTTGCTTGTTTTTAACCTTCAATGTTGCATTAATACGCTAAAATTAAGTTACCTGAAAGGTCTGAAAACAGTAATTTTTAAGGTAATAACATCTTTGCGTAAGGTGAGTTATTTACTCTCAAGTACTACATCAAATTCCATTTCTTTGTCGTCACGAAGAACTATTACTTTAACTACGTCGCCCGGTTTATGGTCATTCATAGCATACATAAAATCATAAATGTTTACTACTTTCTTTTCTCCGAATTGAATCACAATATCGCCGCCTAGTAACCCGGCTTTTTGTGCCGGACCACCTTCACTAACTCCACCTAACTTAAAGCCTTCACCGTTCCATCCGAATTCCGGTATTGTACCGACATAAACTTTAGCTACACCCATACCGCCTTTTGGAGCAGTACGTTCTACCTTTACATAATCGGGTCTTTCTTCAAATTCATTTAGGCTTGAAAGTACCGAATAAACATAACTAACTACTTTTTGCTGACCTTCGTAATTTATTTTATCCCAATCATCCGAAGGTTTATGATAATCTTCATGAATACCCGTGAAGAAGAACAGAACCGGAATTTCTTTTAAAGTGAATGACTGATGATCACTTCCACCCCAGCCGTCATCATTAAATTTTAAGTCGAATTCATACGTATTATTTTCTTCAAGTAAATCTTTCCAAATTGACGAGGTTCCTGTTCCAATTATAGTTAAACTTTTTTCATCGCTTAGTCTTCCTATCATATCCATATTAATCATAGCAACAGTTTGATTCAAATCTACCGGGAAATTATTTACAGTATAATTTGATCCAAGCAGTCCCAATTCTTCTGCGTCGAAACCCATAAAAACAATGCTGCGATTTAGAAGTTCGGAATTAGCTGCGAATTTTTCTGCGAGTTCCAAAAGTCCCGCAGTACCGGAAGCATTATCATCGGCACCGTTATGAATCATAGGCTCGTCACCTCTGTACATAGATCCGTCAACACCCCAGCCGAGATGGTCAAAGTGTGCGCCAACGACAATGTATTCATCCTTTAAGAGAGGATCATTGCCTTCAAGATAACCGGCAACGTTACGACCAACAGCTTTGATTTCATTGACTTCCGTTGAAATTGATGCATAAGCATTTTTTAATACAAATGATTTCGGTTTTTTATTATTGTCAATTTCTTCTTGAAGTGTTTTTAGATCATACCCTTCGCTTTTAAGCAACTCATCAATTAGATTTCTTTTTAATTGAACTACCGGGAAATCAGGCATTGTAGGACCACGGTCATACTTAAATTCAACTAAGTCATCATCCAAATTCGGTTTAGGACCGTTAAAGAATATTACACCTAAAGCACCGTTATCTCTTGCTGCAGATGCTTTAACACGTAAAGAAGAAAATCTATCAAACTCACTCATTGTGCTGTCGTGCTCTGGATTGTATCTCATAATCAAAGCAATTTTTCCGTCAAGATCGAGACCTTCAAAATCATCATACTCAAGTTTGGAAGATGAAATTCCGTAACCGGCAAAAGCTAAAGTACCGCTGATTGTTCCACTTCCTGAAAAAGCCGTTACAATAAATTCTTCTTCGAGCACAGGTGAGATCTCGTAATCATTGTAAGAAATTGTTAATGAATTATTTTCTCCTAATTCAATTGTCTGAATAAAGTCAAAAGGTTGGAAATAACTTCCTTCATAAAAGGGAAGTAAGCCGTATTTTTCAAATTCACTCTTTAAATATTCCGCTGCTAATTTACCCCCTTCGGAACCTGCTAATCTTCCTTCTAATTCGTCCGATGCTAAATATTTTATATGTGCTTGCAGTTCTTCAATTGTGATTTCAGGATTGTCGGATGTATCCTGTGCAAAAACTGCAAATGATAGAACCACAAGAAAGAAAAATAATTTTTTCATTTGACCCTCATTTAATTAAAATAGTTAGAAAAGATATAAAAATATGATGAAAATAATAATTGAAATATTCGAATGAAATTAATTTTCCGGTACATGTACGAGGAAATATTCTTCTGCGGTTTCACCGATTTTTGAAGCTTGCTCGATTGTCATATGAAGTTCGGCTTCTTCTTCCGTTAATGCACCGGCTTCTATAATAGCAAGATCAGTACCCTTTGCCATCTTTACTAAATTTTCTGTGTAAGCAGTATCGCCGCCGTAACAAATCGATTTCCCGTCATAGTCAAATCTATAACCTAATGAAGGAACTTCAACAGCTTTGCCATCTTCGTTCGGTTCACGGTGATTAACTTTAAATGGTGTTACTTGCACTCCGTCAAGTGCAAATCCTTTTTGATCGGTAATGTTTATCAAGTTAATGGGATATTCAATTTCTTTTGAGTAGACAGAAACAAAAGCTGAATAAATACTTTGAATTTCGGGAGAACCTTTCGGATAATAAATGTTTAACGGCTTTTTTCTTTTCATAACGGAAAGGTAAGTAAGAAGTGACCAAAGTCCGCCGAGATGATCATGATGACCGTGACTTATAAATATATCGGATATTTCGAGAATTTCTTTTTTTGAGTAATCTTTATTCAAGTCGCGAAGAATTCCGTCACCCGGATCTACTACAAATTTTGCTTTATCAGTTGTGATAACTATTCCTGTAGCTATGTTTGGGATTGAGCAGTAAATCTTTATAAAAAAATCATCCTTCTGCCAAATTAACGGGTACTTAGGTAACTTGTTCTTATTCATATACTATTGGGCATTCCTATAAAAATTATATCAATATTTGTGAAACTAAACCGCCGATAAGAAAAGCAACTATCCAGGTACCGAACCATATGGATAGACCTTCTTTTAATCCTCTTTCTTTAAGCATTACGACGAATGATGCAATACATGGGACAAATAAAGTAATTGTAATAATAGCAACAGTAACTTGCATTACGGTAAGATCAATTTCAAAAAGACCTGCGGCACCAAAATCTCTTCTTACCATGCCCATAACAAATGCAGTAGCTGCTTCTTTAGGTAATTGAAGCCATCCGGTTACAAGAGGTGCAAGCGTATCCTGCCATATTGTAAGTAAACCTGTAATATCCATAACACCCACACCTAAGGCACCGACAAAAAACCAGAAACCGGCTTCCTTCATAAAACCAATTGTTCTAAATGATGTTTTCTTAAAAACGTTTTTCATTTTAGGAATTTGGATAACGGGTAAATCTATTAGCAAGGGTGAACTTTCACCCGGGAGTATTTTGTTCAAAATTGTTGAAAGTGCAACTAAAACGGAACCGATGACAGTAACAAAAATTAATAACGGAACAACGCCTGCACCGCTTAATAAAACTGCTATAACTGCAAGTTGTGCTGAACAAGGAATAGCGAATTGAAGAATAGCCGTTACAATTGTTTTTTCTCTGTTGCTTCCTAAAATTCTTGTAGTAATGTTTGCCATTGTAACACATCCGAATCCGAGCATAATTGGAATAACTGCTCTGCCGTTTAACCCGATCCGAGTGAATGACCTATCGAGCATTGTTGCAAGTCTGGGCAAGTATCCGCTGTCTTCCAGTAAAGCCATCACCAGATAGAAAGCAAGAACTAACGGAAGCAGAAGGAAGATAAGATAGGTAGTTGTCATTGTAACAACACCGAATTCACCAAAGAAAAGTTTAGCGATAGGATGCGAGAATGTAAAGTCGCTTTCAGCTCCGGGTTGAGATGAATATTCTTTGAATTGTAATGCCAAATCAGGATTAGCCGATTTACCTTCAGGGAAATTGAAAACTCTTGTATCAATTACTTCTTCTTCGTCATTTAGGATATTTACATCAATATCTGCAGGAGTGTAATCGGAAACGAATGATTTAAGATGGTATTCAAAAATTCCCTTACCAACTGTGCCTTCCGTAAAATCAACAATTCTTTGAGAGACCAAATCACCGATAAAAAAGTAAAGTATAACTAATACTACAGCCAATATCGGAATCCCGGTTAGGGGATTGAGAGAAAGTCTGCCGAGTAAATTAAACAGCTCACCTTTTTTCGAATCTTCATGTTCAACTTGGTCGACGATTTCATTAACCCTGTTTCTTCTACCTATATAAATTTTTTCTCGTTCATCGGGTGTACCGTTATCAACTTTATTTTTTTCGGCAGTGGAAGAATCACCTTCCAGGACAAGCATAGCTTCAGATTGAGAAATATTTTTCTCCATAACCTGCTGAAGCATAAAATAAACATCTAATTCCTGTTTGCCTTGTCTGGCATTTTCAATTGCTTCATCAAGTTTATCAAAACCGGTTTCTTTAAC
>DSBF01000588.1 GCA_011049495.1 Ignavibacteria bacterium | reverse complement strand
GTTTTAATGTAAGTGATTACACCATCGATTATTCTTTCTCGTCACTTGGTTCAATTGGTGCACTTCATAGATTTGGGATATCTACTACCTTTTAAAAGGTAAATATATATTTCTTAGACCAAGATTTTTTACTCGTAAGATTAAAGAAACGGAACACTTTAATTATTCTTTGTCTGTTTGTAAAAAGAGATTGAAGTATAAGGATTTGATAGCAAAATAATCTTTAATCAAGTTTTCGCTTATAACAATCTTTTAATAGTCTTGCAATCTTAGGTAATAAATGATTATAGTTGATACAATTATTAATTTGTCGGCACAAATTTTCGTCTGCGATATCATCAAGAATTAATATATTGTCAAAATAAAATTCTTTGACTTGATAAATACGTGGATCATCTAAAATCAAAGATGACGGTTCTTTTAAGAAATCGAATTTATGATGTTCTTTATAAAGTACAAATTTCTGTTTTTCTTTATTACAGCCAACTTTGTATAAGTCCATTCGATGTTCTGTGTTCAATACAATACAAACCAATTCATCATCATCATTTTCACCATCATTTAAGACTATAAAATATTTTGCTTTTGTTTTACCCTGTTTTAATGCTTTATGGTCGAGGAAAAATTGACCTTTTTCAATCGTAGTCATTATGAAGTAGGTTTTCTCTTAGAAACATTCTTTCCCTTATTTCTTCATCATCATAAGGGGTGCTTTCGCTCTTTGCCAAGAAGTAATCTATTTCTTGAAATCTGCCTTTTTCTTTAAGAGTCTTACTCCAGGGGGAGTTGTGAATATGGCTTGCTTCTGTCATTTCACTTGCAGTAGCATCCTTAAAAATATATGCTACTTCTTTTAACGCTTCTTCTTCGTAGGGTGTAAAAACAGCCATGTCAATTTTTTTATCTCGCAATAGGACTTTGAATGGCTTAAACTCATTATCCTCATCAAATTCTTGACTATCCTCAAACACTAAATCGTCATTCAGATAAGATGGTAATTTATCTTCCTTGATTTCATTATAAAGCTTATCGGGTACAGGACCAAATGGATAAGTGAAATACTGGAGATCTGTAATACTTTTGCCATGTTTCTCAAAGAAACGGAAATCCCAAAAGTATAGGAGTTTAAAAAGTTTTGTCCGTCCAACATTATTCGTATTCTTGACGAAATACTTTATTGCATTTAATAATTTTGCTTCTTGTAAAGTCATCATCATATTATCGAGCTTTTACTCTGAATATTAAGACGTGTAAGTAGTCGATATTGTTATTCTCATTTCTATCGATGTATATTTTTCTTCGCAGCTGAATTTGGGTTATCTTTAACGGCTACTTTCAAAACATCATTGAAATCAACGTTTATTTTTAATTTTTTCTCTTTTTTATTCACTTTATTATCGAGTTTTTTAGTCATTTTTGAAATTACCAGACCGTTTTTAAGCTATTTTGATACACCGATATATTAATTTTTTATTTCTGCGGTGATCTGATTACTTAAAAAAATAATTTTGTGTACTTTCATTCCGTCTTTTAAAACTTAAACAAAAATTTGTTCCTATAAATACTATTTAAAACACAAGAACGAGGAAAAGCAGGAATAAACTAACTGCATATGGAGTCTGTGAAAAGTCTCATCTGCTTAGTAACTTTCCATTACCTCGTTTTGTTCCACTGAACTTTGGACGTCCAAGAGCACTTGGAGTAGTTACCGCTACGGAATCATTTCTCCCGTCTGAAGTTCTCATTTTTATAAATGTTACTTGTTTATAATAATCATAACCGATTGAATTTTCAAGAAATTTCTTTTGCTCTTTGACAACAAATTTACCCAGATGGAGCGATGGATTTCGCTCAAGGTAAAGTCTGGGGAGTGGAAGCCCTGAACAGCTACCCCTGTCGGATGTTCTGCCGGCTGAATGGCAAGAGTGGTCAGGAGTTCATAATCAACCATTTGTAAAAGGATGGAATTATGAAGAAACAAGGTTGCTTTTGTCGAATTCAAGTTAGTTATGACGTCTAATTAACTTGACGTGGTAGCAACGCCACGAGAAACAATGCTCAAACTATTAACGGTTTGGGGCGCCTCGAACCTTGACATAGGATTTAACTATGAACAGGCGAGAGACAAAAGTAGAAGTTAAAATAAATGTTTCAATGTGTTTGTGGGCGCTAATTTATTTTTTAATTTTTCTGCTTCGTTAAGTCAAACGGGAAGCCACAACTTCCCGTTTATTATTTTATTTCTTGGTCTAAGATGTATATAATCACCTTTTAAAAGGTTCCTTCAAATATAACTTTGCCTGGTCGTGTGAATCCCGATGTTTATCAAGTTTTAAAACTTTTTTATAATATGCAATTGCCGTATCTCTCCTCTCAAGCATATCGTATATCTTCCCGATTTGTAATAATGAAATCACATTAAAACCGTCATCTTCCTGATCAAAAGAAACAGATAAATCCGAGCATTCTTTATAATACTTTTTTGCTTCGTCAAAATCGGCATTTCGCCAATGTTCATCGGCAATATAATATGATGCTTCTCTTCTGATCTTATCATTATAACCTCTCATGTTTTGTTCACATCTTCTATACATCTCTTTAAACTCTACGGTAGATTTTGTGATATGAGAAGTCCGTCTTAATAACCGCGCATAATGTTTGTGAAAAGCGGGATTGTTCGGGAATTGTTCAATTAGTTCTTCAGCATATTTCAACGCTTCTATGTCATTGTCTTCAAACTTATAATAAAGAGTCATCAAAAAATATTTTGATTCTGCTTTAGTATACTTTCCGTTATATGCCGCGTTTAAAAGTTGTTCCAAACCTTTGTGTCTATCGCCTTTCGGAAAGAAAAACATTACAGGTTTAAGGAATGGATACTTTTCGGGAATAACATCTGCGTAATAATTATAAATTCCGAAACCAAGCTGTACATCAACATTTGTTGAATCTAAAGAATAGGCACGATGAACTAAAGGCAATGCATCTTTCCCATCGGCAGCGGCATTGAACCAACTTTCTCTAATCGAGTATAATCTTCCTCTAAATCCTAATGCACCGCCTTTAAAGAAAATTGCATCAATATTATTAGGATTTCTTTTGAGCAGGTTATCACAAAACTCTATTGTCTCATCAAGCTGTTTGATTAAGAGTTTATCAAACTCTTCATTATCGAGATCAGCCATAATTTTCCACCAGGTTACCATAGCGGGGAAAAATTTTGTGGCGGGATGTTCGGGTTCGTATTTTTTTATTAAACCGAAAGTTTCTTCGGCATCTTCAAATTCGAGAGAATAAATTTGGTTAATACCTCTTTGTATTAAAGAATCGAACGGAACTGTCTGCCCAAATGATATATTCGAACAGACAATAAAAAATATGAGGGTTAGAAATTTCTTCAATGCATGTCTACTTAAGAAATTTATTTTCGTTTCGGTCTGTAAATATGTGTTGCTTCGCCGTAGTAAGATTCCGCACTCTCCATCACCGTTTCCGAAAGAGTTGGGTGAGCGTGAATTGTAAGGGCTACATCTCTTGCAAGAGCAGCCATTTCAACCGCAAGAGCACCTTCAGCAATTAATTCGCCAGCGCCTGCACCTACAATACCCATCCCCAGAATTCTTTCGGTTTCCGGTTCTATTATTAACTTAGTCATTCCGTCAAGGCGTTCAAGGGTTTTTGCTCTACCGCTTGCCGCCCACGGAAATTTTGCAACTTCTATCGTTATACCTTTTTCTTTTGCTTCGGTTTCATTTAAACCTACCCACGCAAGTTCCGGATCGGTAAATACAACCGCAGGAATTGCATTCGGTTCAAATGCGGCTTTATGTCCGGCAATTACTTCGGCAACAATTTTTCCTTCTGCCGTAGCTTTATGAGCCAACATCGGATTACCGGCTACATCACCAACGGCAAAAATATTCGGGTCATCGGTTCTCTTTTGTAAATCGGTTTTTATAAATCCTTTTTCATCAAGCTGAACTTTTGTGTTTTCTAAACCAAAACCATCTGTTACAGGTTTTCTACCGACCGAGACAAGCACTTTATCAAATGTTTGTTCTTTTTCTTCTACTTTATCCCCTTCGAATGTTACTTTCAATCCATTTTTGACTTCTTTAATTTCAGAAACTTTTGTATTGAGATATACATTCTCCATTGCAGAGTTAACTCTTTTTGAAAGTACAGCGACAAGATCTCGATCAGCACCAGGCAGCAAGCCTGAGGTCATTTCAACTACGGTTACTTTACTTCCGAGTGCGGCATAAACAGTTCCAAGCTCAAGTCCGATATAACCGCCGCCAACTACCAATAACTTCTTTGGAATGTTTTCAATCTCTAAAGCCGAAGTAGAATCGAGAATTCGTTTTGAACCGATATCAAAACTGGGAATGGTTGCCGGTACGGAACCGGTTGCAATTACTGCATAGTCGAAAGTTAACACTTCGGTACCGCCATCATCTTTATCAACTTTAATTTTATTTGAATTTACAAACTCAGCAGTACCTTGAATGAAATTTATTTTTCTTTGTTTGATAAGCTGCTTAAGTCCGCCGGTCATATGCGATATAACTTCATTTTTCCAAGTGCGAATTCTATCAACATCAATTTCGGGTTTACCGAATTTAATTCCCCAATGTTCTGCTTCTTTAGCTTCGTTTAATAATTTGGCAACATGTAACAATGCTTTTGAAGGAATACATCCGCGTTGTAAACAAACTCCACCAGCTTGATCATTCTTATCGATTAAAGTAACATCCATACCTAAATCCGCAGACATAAAAGCTGCACCGTATCCGCCTGTACCCGCACCAATGATTATTATTTTTTTTGACATAATGTTATTTCCAGTATTTTTTTGTAAATCATCTTAATCTTACTCATACTCTTAATCTCAATCGCTTTCAATTACTCCGTAATCTTCGCCTTTTTCATATACCCGGTTAGAATTACTTTTTATCAAACCGACAAGCATTGAGATAACATCTTTTAGAATTCCTTTACCCTCTAGATTATCAGACTCGCTTATTAGAGTCTTTCTTAGTAATACATCCAAAGCAGCCGCTGACTCTAATGCACTTCCTCTTGAAATATCAAAATAATTACATCTATCTTTACTTGTATACTTTCCATTCCCTTCAGCAATATTTAAAACTATTGATGTAGATGCATCATCAAGATGTTCAATTACTTTAGGTTTTGGTTTTACTTGTTTTATTTTGAGCTTTGATACCCATTCAACAAAATCTAATGCTCTTTGATAGACTTTAAGTTTTTCATGATCGAACATAATCAGCCTCGTTTTGATTAAGAGTAAGATTATGATTAAGAGTAAGATTATGATTAAGAGTAAGATATTACTTTCTTTATTATACTCCTTACAATAACATCCTAAACGGATTTTCTAATGATTCAACCACCCATCTTAAAAATCTGATTGCATCGGCTCCGTCAACTATTCTATGATCATACGATAAGGATAAAGGAAGCATCAATCTCGGAACAAACTCGCCGTCTTTATAAACCGGTTCATAGTTTCCTCTTGAAACACCAAGTATCGCAACTTCGGGAGAATTAACAATCGGAGTAAAATATGTGCCACCTATTCCGCCGAGATTACTAATAGAAAAATTACCGCCTTGCATTTCTTCAAGCGATAATTTTTTATCGCGTGCTTTTGCTGCAAGTTCACCTAGTTCAATAGAAATTTGTGTGACATTCTTTTTATCTGCGTCTTTAATTACCGGTACGAGTAAACCGCGGTCAGTATCAACGGCAATTCCGATATTGTAATAATTTTTATAAATGATTTCTTTCTTATCCATATCAATGCTGCAGTTGAATTGCGGAAACTTTTTTAATGCTTCGGCAATAATTTTTACAAGAATTGCCGTAACCGTAAGTTTACCACCTGCTGCATCAACTTCTTTAGAGTACTGCTTTCTTAATTTTTCAAGTTCGGTAATGTCTGCTTTATCAAACTGGGTAACGTGAGGAATAGCAGACCAAGCATAAGATAAATGCTCGGCGGTTTTCTTCCTTATATTAGACATCTCTTCTCGTTCAATTTTACCCCATTTGGAAAAATCCGGCAGAGGTTCGACTGATACGCCGATTGTACCTTTTCCTTTGCTGATCTTTTCATTGAGATTTTTTGCGAATGTTTTTACATCTTCAAATGAAATTCTTCCGCCGGGACCGGTACCGCTAACTTGATGAATATCAATACCAATCTCGCGAGAGAATCTTCTAACACTCGGTGAAGCCGGAGCAATTTTATCGGGTAATTCTTTTTTGAATTGCCTAGCCGAATGAGTAGAATCAGAAATTGGAGGAATTGATTGCGGTTTTGTGTCTGCTTCAGCTTTGGTTTCAACTACTTCTTCTTTCTTTTCCTTTTCCTTTTCATCTTGTTCTTTTGGTTCAGGTTTTTCTACTACTGTTTCATCTTCGACATTTTCACTTAAATCAATTACAATAACTGTTTCACCTACTTTAGCTTTTTGTCCTTCTTTTATCTTTATTTCTTTCACTTTACCGCTTTTATCAATAGGAACTTCAACGGTTGCCTTGTCGGTTTCGATTTCCAAAACGGGATCATCTTCATTAATTTGATCTCCAACTTTAACTAATACGGCAGTTACATCAGCACTTTCAATATTTTCACCAAGCTCAGGTAATTTGAATTCGTAAGTACCGCCGGAAACTTTCTTTGTCTGTTTCGGTGTTTCTTTTTTCTCTTCTTTAACTACTTCTTTTTTTGGTTCTTCTTTTTTGATTTCTTGTTTCTTTTCTTCTTTCGGTTTAGGTATTTCTTCTTTCGCATCACCTGCTTCTAAAGTTAATATTACCTGTCCAACCTTTGC
>DSBF01000404.1 GCA_011049495.1 Ignavibacteria bacterium | reverse complement strand
CCTTGGGTCTTTAGCTGGACACAAAATAGACAAACTATTTCAGGCTGGTACGGTTTCGGTACTGCTATTGAAAATGCATTAAAAAGTAAATCAACATCTATAGAAAAACTTAGGTCAATGTATAGTGATTGGCGATTCTTTCATACACTTATCGAAAATATCGAAATGGTATTAACCAAAACAGATATGTTGATTGCCGAAGAATATGCTGCATTGAATAATTCAAAAGGTGCTAAAGAAATATTTAATGAGATAAAACAAGAGTATAAACGGTCAAAAAAATATCTCTTATTAATAACCGGCGAAAAAGAATTACTTGATAATGATGCATCATTGAAGAGAACTCTTTCACTTCGTAATCCGTATTTAGACCCGATTAGTTTTATTCAAATAAATTTAATAAAGAAATACCGTTCAAATAAAATAATCAAGAGCGAAAAACAGAAAGTTCTTCATGTTTTGAGAGCAAGTGTAAATGGTATTGCAGCGGGAATTAGAAATACCGGATAAGAAGAAAATAAATTTTGTTGTTACTCTGTAATGAAACACTTACGATATTTGAGTCTGTTGCATAAGAAATTATTTCTAATTGTAATTCCGGTTCGGCAACCGTTGTTTGGTTGACAAAACCCCAAGGACATATACTCGTTGAGTCCTAACTCATAACTCTTTAGCGGACGACAAATATTTATTTTCTAATGTTTGTTCAATAAAAGAACTTTTCTAATGTTTGTTCAACCCAGATTGTCCATTGGGAAAATTTATCAATAACGTAATAGTAACATAACTTGTTAAAGGATAAGTATTTTATCCCGGCTTAGATTTTCTTGGGCTTGAAAGATTTTCTTATAATTATATTTCAGTCAAGCCCTTAGAAAATATTAGTCGATTTGTCTCTTGTCCGCCAACTGATGGATTAGTGTTTTTCTAATGACAAATTTGGGTTCAATAAAAGAACTCCGTTAGGAGTTCCATTATTGCAAAAAAAGACTCCTGTCTTCCGCAATGCAACACCCTAAGACTTTCTATTTATTATTTGTACCAGAAGTTTCTGTTCACTACTCATATTAAGTAGAATATTCTTTTTGATTTTCGTATCCGGCAAAATAATTTCAATTTCGTAGATATTGTGAGTTAATTCAGCAGCTCTTTGAACTGAAAAAGATGCTTTGTTCTCATACAAAATCGTTTCAAGTTCTTTATAAATTGTATATGCTGTAAAAGCTATAGAAATATGTGATTTTATTCTATGCCTGAGCCGATGATATATTGGACGTATCTTTAGATCCGTTTTTGAAATACGGAACGCTTTTTCAATTTTCGTACAAACATATTCTAAATATAGTTTGCAACACCCAAAATTGAAATTCTGAACCGCTAAGTTATTGCTTTACAAAGACTTACTTTTTGCATCTCCTTTAGTGCGGAAAACAGGAAAGAACTCCGTTAGGAGTTCCATTATTGTAAAAAAAGACTATAAAAAAAATAAGCTCCGTAGGAGCTTCATTTTTATTTACATATCCAAATAATCTAAAAAGAAGTGTATCTATTCAAATGAATGAATATCCATTTGCTTTGGCTTCTTATCTGAGAAGATTGAATAAACTGCAGGAATTACAAACAACGTTAAAACTGTCGCAAATATTAATCCGCCGATTACTGCGATACCCATAGGCATTCTGCTCTCGGCACCGGAGCCTAAAGCAAGTGCAATCGGAAGCGTACCTAAGATAGTTGATAAACTTGTCATTAAGATAGGACGGAAACGAAGTACGGCTGCTTCTTTTACTGCTTCAACTATACCTAAACCTTGTGCTTTCTTTTGATTAGCAAATTCTACTATTAATATTCCGTTCTTTGTAACCAAACCGATCAACATTATTTGTCCAATCTGGCTGAAAATATTTATCGTTTGATTAAAATACCAAAGAGAAAATAACGCACCGGCAATTGCGAGCGGAACGGTGAACATAATAATAAACGGATCGCGGAAACTTTCAAACTGAGCGGATAGAACTAAGTAAATAAATATCAATGCAAGAATAAAAACAAAAACCAAACTTGATGCGCTCTCCATAAAATCCTTCGACGGACCTTCTAAAGAGGTAGAGAATGTTTCATCCAAAACTTGTTCTGCAATTTGATCCATTGCATTAATACCGTCACCGATTGTTCTTCCTTCGGTTAAACTTGCCGAAATAGTAGCAGAGACATAACGGTTAAATCTGAATAACTGCGGTGGTGCACTTGCTTCGGTAAGTTCAACTAATTGATCAAGCTGAATCAATTGGTTTGTATTATTTCTCACGTATAACTTTCTAAGATCAACAGGTTGACTTTTATCTTCTCTATTAACTTGACCAATAACATAATATTGTTTACCGTCTTTAATAAAAAATCCGTAACGCTGTTCACTGAAAGCAAGCTGCAGAGTTTGTGCAATATCGGCAACAGTAACACCCATCTCGCGAGCTTTCGAACGGTTGATTTCAACAACTAATTCCGGTTTATTGAATTTTAAGTTAACATCAACTGCGGAAAAAGTCGGGTTGCTTCTTGCTTTATCTAAAAATTCAGGTATAACTTCTTTTAGTCTTTCAAGATTAGGAGCTTGTAAAACATACTGAACCGGGAGACCGCCTCTTGCAGTTCCAATGGATTGGTCTTGAATAACAAATGTTCTTGCATCACTAAGTTTGTCAGCAATTTTAGTAATTTCTGTAGCAACCTCGCCTTGAGTTCTATCTCTTTCTTTGGCATTTACCAAGCTCAACCGAATGAAGCCGCTGTTAACAGATGACGCTGCACCAAAACCGGGAGAAGTTATCGATATCAACGCATCACGCTCGGGAATCTTTGTCATAATGGAATCAACAAATTTGTTGATATGATTTTCCATAAATTGGAAAGAAGAACCTTCCGGTGCAGTCATAGTAATACGCATCGCCCCTCTATCTTCCATCGGTGCAAGTTCAGTCTGAAGCATTTGTCCGAAGACAAATATCATAATAGCTGCAAAAACAATAATCAAAAATGCCAACCATCTTTTACTCATAAATGAATTGAGTAAAGAACGATAACCGTTCTCCAGGTTTTTGAAAAACGGTTCGGTCATTGTATAAAACTTATTATGTCTTTCTCTTCTTTTTAAAATTTTTGAACTCAGCATCGGAGTAAAAGTCAACGCGATAAAAGACGAGATAATTACCGAACCGGCAATCACAACTCCGAATTCTCTAAACAATCTTCCCGTTAATCCTTCGAGAAACATAATCGGTAAGAATACAGATGCAAGTGCAACTGTTGTAGAAACTACAGCAAAAAAGATTTCTTTAATTCCTTTTACACCGGCTTGAATTGGTTCCATGCCGGCTTCAATTTTCTTATATATGTTTTCTAATACAACTATAGCATCATCGACTACAATTCCGATTGCAAGAACTAAGCCGAGTAATGTTAAAACATTTATAGAGTAATCCGCTAAATACATAATAAAAAAAGAACCGATAAGAGAAACCGGGATGGTAATTATCGGAATTAACGTTGTTCTCCAATCGCGCAGGAATAAAAAGATAATTAATATTACAAGACCAAAAGCAATGAATACAGTTTGCTGGACTTCGTTAATTGATTCACGAATATAATCTGTAACATCAAAACCAACACCTAATTCTATATCTTCAGGAAGGTCTTTTTTGATTTGTTCGACTCTTTCATAAAATTCATCAACAATCTGAATTTGGTTTGCTCCGGGTTGAGGGACAAGTACAACGCCAACCATCGGTATTCCATCACGTTTTAATAATGTTCTGTCATTCTCCGGGTATAATTCCGCAGTACCCACATCACTAAATCGAACAAGTCTTGAATCGCTTTCTTTAATTATGAGATTATTAAAATCTTCCACAGTAGATAATCTTCCAAGTGTTCTAATCGTTAGTTCGGTATTTTTTCCTTCAATTCTTCCGCTCGGGAGTTCAATATTTTCACGGCTTAATGCATTGCGAACATCAACTGCCGTAATTTGATATGCAGCAAGTTTAACCGGGTCCATCCACAAACGCATCGAATATCTTTTTTCACCCCAAATCCATACTTCACTGACTCCATCAATTGTTTGAACTCTTTCTTTAAAAGTACGTTGAGCTATATCGGAAAGTTCAAGCAAATCACGCTTATCACTTTTAATATTCAAGAATACGATCGGAATAGCATCGGCATCTGCTTTTGTTACAATCGGGGGATCTGTATCAGGCGGTAAATTTCTTTGAGCACGCGATACTCTATCACGCACATCGTTAGCTGCATCTTCAAGATCAACCTCAATATTAAATTCAACACGAATAGTACTTCTTCCGTCACGGCTTACAGATGTAAGAGTTCGAATACCTGCAATACCGTTTATAGATTCTTCCAAAGGTTCGGTTATCTGCGATTCAATTACGTCTGCATTTGCACCGATATAACTTGTAGATACCGTAATAACCGGCGGGTCAACACTCGGGTATTCACGGATTCCAAGATATGTATAGCCGATAACACCAAATAGAACTATTGCTATTGCCATAACAGAGGCTAATACGGGTCGGCGAATACTTAAGGATGAAAGACTCATATAATGACTTATCTAAAATTTCTGATTGTTACATCCGCACCGGGACGCATTTGAATTATTGCTGAAGTAATTACTGTATCCCCTTCATTAATCCCATCTAAAATTTGAACATCGGTATTAGTTCTTAAACCAATCTTAACTTTTGCAGGAAAAGCTTTACCTTTTTTGTAAAGGTAAACCAGCTCACCGGCGATATCGGGGACTATTGCTTCCGTTGGGACTGTTATACTTTTTGTGTTCTTATCAATTACAATTTCAACTTCGGCATAAGAACCGGGGATTAACACACCTGAACTATTATCTGCTCTTGCTCTGACTTTTAATGTTCTTGTTGAAGGATCAACTTTGGGATCGATAGCATAAATATTTGCATTGAATACTTTTTCCGAATTAGGGACTTTTACTTTTATTGTCATTCCCTCTCTTACTTTATTAGCATGTTTAATCGGAACTGCAAAATCAATTTTTATGGGATTAGTTTTGGTAAGTATTGCAATATTAATTGCCGATGTTATATAACTTCCCTCACTGATTGAGCGAAGTCCAACAATACCATCGAATGTTGCGTAAATTTCTGTTTTCTCAATTTGTGCAATAAGCTGTGCTTTTTCGGCTTTACGCATGTTCAATTCGTTAAGTAAAACATCATACTCTTCTTGACTGATAAGATTCTGTTCAATCAATTGTTTTGAACGGAATTCTTTTTCTTCCGCTAACTTAATTTGTGATTCAACACGCATAAGTTGAGCTTGAAGATCGGCATCATTAATTTTAACAAGAAGATCACCTTTTTTAACGCGGCTTCCCTCTTCAAAATTTATTTTGATAACCTTACCCGGAATTTCGGCACGCAGTTCTATTTCTTCATCACCTTGTAATGAAGCATTCAAAAATATTTTATCCGACACTTCGGTTTTTTCAATTATCAATCCTTCGGCGGGAACAGATTGGCTTTGTGTACTTGATGAAGCTTGAGCTTCGCTGCTATCCCATGAAATTTTCGGAAGAGCCATTAAGACAACAAATACAACAACAAGTCCCCAGTAAAGATATTTTTTCTTCATAACGTTTTCTTTTTTTAATGGGGTAAATATACAAATAAAGAATTACATTGGAATAATTGCACTAAATTTTTCTACGTTGAAAGGGACATATAGGTTAGATTATTTTTCTAAAATAATCATTTAGGAAAAGTTCAGCCCACAAAACATCGGCAGAAATCCAAAGAAGAATATTACCGGAAGAAAATACAAAATGTGATTGTCCCAACCCGCTGTATCTATAAATGATATGATCAGATAATTCAAAACTATCTCCTCCTTCAAATGGAGATGGGACATTTTCAATTTTTTCAACCATCTGTAATAAAATTTCATTTGCCTCATCGTCACTGTTATAATTGCTTATATAAATAACCGCACTTCCTTTTTCTGATGAATAAAATCCGATTTCATTTTCTTCCGCGGCAACTGTACCATAATGAAGTCTATTAACAAAAGATTCGGCTTCACTTCCTGTAAGTTTCTTAGTTAAAGAAAGTCCGAAAACATTATTTGGCAGATATTCTTTTTGAACACTGCAAGCTGAAAACAAAATAAATAATGCCGCTATAATTACTTGTGAAAGTTTATTCATTAAATCACTTTTATAATTTTTTTTAATTGTCTCGTGAACACTTCCGTTGATATCAAAAGTAACAACCTTTCTATTATTTTTCAGTAAAGCTTCCCTATCACCGAGGGCTTGTGCTTTTATCAATACATCGAAAGTGATTGATGAATTATTACTTCTTGCATCATCCGGTATAGGTAAATTTATATTACCGCAATCGATAAACTGAATAAAGATTCCCGAACCGTCGTCTCCCTTATGCAACTGTCCCGTTGAGTGTAAAAACCTCGGTCCGAATCCGAAGGTAGTCGGTATTTTATATTTCTTCAAGAAATGTGAGCGAAGTTCTTGAAAGACATTAAAGTTTTCTTCCCAGCCGAGTCTATTTGAAATTTCAGCAGGGTCTTCACTCCAAACAGTGTGATCTTTGTCCCAGATTCGTTGTTCAACATTTTGCTCAATTATTTCTTGAAGCGTATTCTCTAATAAAGTTTTTGATTTTCCAATTCCGCTTAAATCTAATGCGGTCATATTCTTTCTCATTAATTATTAAGTCACCTTACGCACAAACATTGAAGGTTGCTTGTTTTTAACCTTCAATGTTGCATTAATAGGCTAAAATTAAGTTACCTGAAAGGTCTGAAAACAGTAACCTTTAAGGTAATAACATCTT
>DSBF01000410.1 GCA_011049495.1 Ignavibacteria bacterium | reverse complement strand
GTGTATTACCTACCCCAATTATACACATATTTATAATTTTTAGCAATATTTATATTTTTACAAATGTCTAATTAGATTCGATGGGAAAATTATCTATGGGCTTTCATAACATTCTTTATTTCTTTTGAAAATTTTTCTCCACCCTTTTCTGAAATTTATTAATATAGTTTTTATAATTATCCTTAGTCTCTTCTAATGAATCACCGCCGAATTTTTGTATAAAGAATTCGGCTAAAGTCCATGCAAGCATAGATTCTGCAATAACTGCACATGCGGGGACAGCAACAAAATCACTTCTCTCTCTTCTTGCTTTGATTGATTTCATTCCATTTAAGTCAACTGTTTGTATCGGTGACATTAAAGTAGCAATCGGTTTCATCGCAGCTCGGACGATAATCGGTAATCCCGTTGAAATGCCGCCTTCAATTCCTCCGGCACGATTTGTTTTTCTTGTCAGTTCACCATTACGAATAATTATTTCATCATGTGATTGAGAACCAAGTGCATCAGCCGATTGAAAACCGGTTCCTATTTCAACTCCTTTAACTGCATTAATAGACATTACTGATTTAGCAATTTCAGCATCGAGTTTTCTATCATAATGAACAAAGCTTCCGAGTCCAACCGGAACACCGGTTGCAACTACAACAAAATTCCCACCGAGTGTATCACCTTTTTTCTTTGCTTGTTTGATCTTACTAATAATTTTTGATTCGTGAGTTTTTTCCAAAACTCTAACAGAACTTTTATCTGCTTTTTTGGAAAGCTCATTTCCACTGAATTTTTTGTTTAATTTATTATCAAATAGCTTTTGCGTGAAATTATTTTCAGGATAAATACCGCCGATACTTTCAACATAACTACCGATACTAATATTAAATTCATTTAAGAAAATTCTTGCTATTGAACAAGCAGCAACTCTCGCTGCTGTCTCACGCGCACTCGATCTTTCTATTGAATTCCGAATATCATCAAAATTATATTTAGTAACACCTACTAAATCTGCGTGTCCCGGACGAGGAACGGAAATGTATTCGATATTTTTAGGTCTTGGATTATCCGGTGACATTGCATCAGTCCAGTTTTCCCAATCATTATTTTTAATAATTAGGGATATCGGAGAACCCAAAGTTTTTTTGAATCTTATTCCGGCAGTTATTTCTGCTGAATCAGATTCGATTTTCATACGTCCGCCGCGACCGTATCCCATTTGGCGTCTACGAAGCTGATAATTTATTTCTTCGTTTTCTATTTTAAGATTGGAAGGGAATCCTTCAACAATTGCAGTTAAACTTTTACCGTGTGATTCACCCGCTGTTAAAAATCTAATCATATAATTACTTGGTTATTGTGTATAGACAAATATAAAAAAAGCGTCTCAATAAACGAGACGCTTTCTGAGATTTTATGGAAGGGTCTCTTTTGCTAATTCGGGATTTCCAGTCCAACGAATCTTGTATTACCTTGAGAATCAACAACTTTTAGCAGTACTGCATCGCCTGCTTTGGATTTAATAACATCTTCGAACTCCATAACATTATCAATTGATTTTCTATCAACTTCGGTAATTGCTAATCCTCTGCCCAATCCTTGATCAAACGCTTTACTGAATCTTTTAACTTCGGTAATTATAATACCATTATTTACCTTAAAGCTTTTCAATTGCTCATTAGACATATCTTTTACTTTCAAACCGATGCTTTCTATTTCAAGTTCCGTAATTTTTCTATCAAGATCACGTTCCGGTTTCTTTTCATTTGAAGCTGAGACTGCCGTTTCATCATCTTCACGTGCTTTTAATGTTACTGTTCGAGTTATTGTTTTTCCGTCTCTAAAAAGAGTTAACGTTACTGATTCGCCTGCTCTTTGTTTAGCAATATAAGATTGCAGTTCATTCGGTTGATTTACTTCAACATCATCTACTTTAAGAATAACATCACCGGCTTGAATATCTTCTTGCGAAGCTGCGCCATCTTCCATAACATCCTGAATTAAAACTCCTTTGGGTTTATCAAGACCGATTGCTTTTGCAGTAGCCGCGTTTACCGCTTCAATTCTAACACCAATATAACCTCGTTTAATACTTCCGAATGCTATTAAATCTCTTGCGACTGATTTAGCGAGATTTATCGGAATTGCAAAACCATAACCAATGTAGCTTGATGTAATTCCATCAGTTGCAATAGCAGTATTAATTCCGATAACAGCGCCACTAAGATCGACTAAAGCACCTCCGCTGTTACCTCTATTAATTACAGCATCGGTTTGAATATAATTTTCTACTCCATAACTATCTTTTATAAGATTAAGACTTCTACCGGTTGCGCTGACAATTCCGGCAGTTACTGTAGATGTAAAAGCTAAAGGATTACCGATAGCCATAACCCACTGCCCTACTTTAATTTTATCCGAATCACCTAAAAAGGCAACATCAAGGTCATCGGCATCAATTTTAATTACGGCGAGATCAGTCAGCGGATCGGTTCCGACAACCTCAGCATCAAAAGTTCTTCGATCGGATAAATCGACAGTTACTTGGGATGCATTATCAACAACATGATTGTTGGTTAGAATATAACCGTCCTCAGAAATAATTACACCGCTTCCTGAGCCTTGTCTTTCTCTTGGAATGTCTTCTCTAAACGGCATGAAAAAATGAAACGGGTCGCGTCTACTTTCGTCTCTTTCAATTCTTGAAATTACTCTTACTTGAACAATAGATGGGGTCACTTTTTCCGCAACTTCAATAAAAGCATTATTAAAAGAAAGTAACTCCGGATCTATATTTTGAACCGGTGCTTCTTGTGATCCGATAACAACTTCGGCTAACGAAGGTCTTACCCAGCCAAAATTTGAAACTAAGATTGCGCCAAAAATGACTCCAACAACAAGTAGAGTTAACGCCACAGCAATATTTTTAATACGCATAATTTATCCTCCGAACAAAACTAATCTTATAGTGTGTAAATTGATTTTAACCCTTTAAATTCCGGGACGTGATACTTTAGAAATTTTTCAAAAAACTGAATTAATTTCTTTAAGTTTTCAAATGAATAAGTACATTGATTTTGTTTAGCGCTTAGACAAGTCAATAAATTGAAAAGTTCCTTTGAAAATTCATAGTTAATAATCTCATTTTTTCCGCAATCACTGCACAAAAATCCTCTTTCATGGTTATAGTAAATTACTTCTGAAACATTCAAATCTTTACCGCATTTTTTACAATTATATTCTTTTAATGAATACCCTAACTCATCTAAAAAAAACATAAAATATTTTACAAATAATAATTGCGGACTATCTATCGAATCGTTCATCATATCCAAAATTTTTACGGAACCTTTGTATAATTTTTTATTGACCTCATTGGCAATAGTAAGCGAATATAAAAGCTCTAAAACACTTGCAGCATATTTTAGTGAGTCAAGATTTTGTTTGATGTGAGGATAATGCGAGATAAGATCGGATTGACTGATTAACTGCATATCGCGGCTTTCTTTTTTATAATAAACAACTTCTATGTGATTCATTACGTCAATAATTCCGCCGATTTTAGATTTAGCCGAACGACCGCCTTTAATTATGCAAGTTTCCTTCCCGTAATTCTCCGTGTAAAGTGTTACGATCTTACTTGTATCGCCAAAATTTAATTTTGACAATACAATTGCTCTCGTTTTTTGAAGATTACTCATTTGAAATTAAAAGGTGGTTTATGAAAAGCTTTCTCAGTAATAATTCCTTTAATAAGTTTATGAGGTGTTACATCAAATGCAGGTGAAAAAACGTCGTAATTTTCTTTTGTGATTAGCTGACCGTTTATTTTTATTATTTCATCTTTACTTCTTTCTTCAATTTGAATTTGATCTCCCGAATTTAGTGAAGTATCTATTGTTGAAGACGGTGCGGCAATGTAAAAAGGAATTTTATGATAATTACATAACACGGCAAGATTGTAAGTCCCGATTTTATTTGCCGTATCACCGTTTGACGCAATTCTATCAGCACCGGTTATTACTAAATCAATTTTTTCTTGTGACATTAGGACTGCCGCTGTTGAGTCAGTTATAATATTAAATGGAATTCCGGCTTTTTCAAGTTCAAATGCAGTTAGTCTGCTGCCTTGCAAAAGCGGTCTCGTTTCATCTGCATAAACAAATTTTATTAGACTCTTTTCATAAGCTTTCTTTATTACATAGAAAGCTGTCCCGCCCCCTCCGGTTGCAAGTTGTCCTGTATTGCAATGTGTTAATACTGTTTTCGGTGTGTCAAATATTTCCAAACCATTTGAAGCAATATTATCGCATTTCTCAATGTCGTCAATGTGAATTGCCTTTGCTTCGTTTAATAGAAGATTAAATAGATCATTTGAGTCGATATTATTTTCAAAAAATATTTTCATTCTATTTAATGCCCAAAAGAGATTGACCGCTGTGGGTCTTGTGTTTAATAACCTGTTGTATACTTTAAAGAAATGTTCTTTCGGATTTTCAATACCATCTTTAAATGCTAAAGCAATTCCGTAAGCAGCAACTACGCCAATTTGTGGAGCACCCCTTACCTCTAATTTTTCAATTGCTAGAGCTATTTTTTCATAATCATCGGTTTCTATATAGACTTCTGAGAGAGGGAGTTTTGTTTGATCGAGAAAAACAAGATTACCATCTTTGTATTCTAAAGCTTTAAAATCATTCATCATCTTCAAATTTTGAAAGTTCTTTAAATTCCAAAAATCTTGAATGTATTTGCAATGTAGAAAGATCTTCCAAACCTTTTGTACTGAATTTTTCAACACAAAAAGAAGCCATAGTACTGCCGTAAATTACGGCACGTTTTATATTTTCGAAACTAAAATCACTTGTCTTGTGCATATACCCGGCAAACCCTCCGGCAAAGCTGTCGCCGGCGCCGGTAGGATCATAAATAGTTTCAATAGGATAAGCCGGAGCAGAGAAAACCATATGTTCGCCAAATAATAAAGCTCCATGCTCGCCTTTTTTAATTATTAAGTATTCCGGTCCCATTTCTCTGATCATCGATGCTGCTTTAATTAGGTTCGGCTCATGCGTCAGTAATCTTGCTTCGGAATCATTAATTATTAATACGTGAACTCGTTTCAATACTTCCAATAATTTTTCCTTTGCACCTTCGATCCAAAAGTTCATAGTATCACAAACGATAAACTTGGGGTTATCTAATTGTTCCAACACTTTTAACTGAAGTTCAGGTTGAATATTACCAAGCACAACATGGCTGCTTTTTATGTACCTATCCGGTATAATAGGATCAAAATCTTTAAAGACATTCAACTCAGTGAATAATGTGTCGCGATTATTTAAATCGTAATGATACTTTCCGCCCCAACGAAAAGTTTTTCCTCCTTCGACAATTTGCAGTCCTTCCAAATCAACGTGATGATCTTCGAGAAGTTTTAGGTTTTCTTTGGAAAAATCTTCACCGACAACTCCGACAAGGTTAATAGGTCCTGTGAAGTAACTTGCCGCTAAAGAAAAATATGTTGCCGAACCGCCAAGCGCATTTTCAACTTTATCAAACGGTGTTTCGACGGTGTCCAAAGCAATTGACCCGACAATTAGTATACTCAAGATATTTCTCCTGTTATAATTTTATTTCAACAAAATTTAGAAAACTTCTTTCTTTTGTAAAGTATTCATGAATTGTATCTACCGAAACTCGCTGCCCTTTCCAAGCTAATAATTTTTTTGTTTCATCAAGATTAGCCCATTTGAACTCGGTATGTTCATTTGAAACATTTACTTCCGAATTAGAATTAACCAACGCTGCAAATACCGGCACCATGCAAATATAATCCTCACCAGGTTCATAGAAAGAATTTACATTAGGTACAACCCATAATTTTTTCGGTACGAGACCTGTCTCCTCTTTAATTTCTCTAACTGCAGTTTGAAAAGCTTTTTCACTTTTTTTTATTGAACCGGTCACCATTTGCCAAATACCGGGATACTTTTCGTCTTCAGCTCTTTTAAGAAGAAGAAATTCTATTTCACCGTTTTGGGATTGACGAAAAATATGTGCTTCAATTAAGAAGGATGTTAACTTCATAACAGTAAACTTTGTACAAACAAAAATCATAAAAAGGTGAGTAGTATCCAAACTTATAGAAGAAAAATATTTTTGGTTACTGCTGGGGTCAGCGGATTATTAGGTGGCAAAGTGCTTTTTTTATAAATTTTCGATCACTTGAGATTGTGAATATAACAGAAGTTCCTTTTATTCCTGAATTCTGACGTATGCTCAAAAAAAAATAGTCTCCGTATGTGATTGAATTATATGAAGTTATTTTTTTTGCTAATCGAAAAAACCACACTACTTGTCGAAACAAAGGATTTTGTTTTGATTCCGAGAGGTTACCACCGCAGACATAAAGCCTGCCTGAAGCAGACAGGTCTGCGGCTACAAGTTATTAACGTTGAAGGTCGTCAGACTTCGCCGAACTCTGGCGAGTCACTAATTTTTGACCTTCAACGTTGCTAGCCAACTTAGCAACCTTCGAGGAAAAACTACATAAAACGCATATCCTTACCTCGAAGGTTTATCCCAAATTTGTTATAGAGTTCTTTAAAAACTAGTTTTACAAAATTTTCCCACCTAAAAATCCTCTGATCCTCTATTTAAAATAATTTACCAAAGAGAAGAATCTTCCCCGGAATCGTTTTGATTCCGGGGGGTAAAAACAACTTAATATTCTATTAAAGTTCCCTGTCTTTCTTTTGCGATTCTATCCCATTCTTTTGCGGATGTGTTAAGAAGTTCGTGTTTTTCTTTTCTTAATTTTTCCATATCAAGCCCAATATACTTTTGAGCTTTTGCTTTAGTAGAAACATCGGGCATTGCGATGGGATAGCTTACACCGTGTTTAACTAAGAC
>DSBF01000379.1 GCA_011049495.1 Ignavibacteria bacterium | reverse complement strand
TTATGAATATAATTGGCTGATAACGGTTATTTCAATTGTAATGATATTTGCCGCTTCTTTTTTACCTTTTTATATTATTTCATTCTTTTGGATGTTTCCCAAACCGCTTCCGATACTTAATAAGAACTTTGTGAAAAAAAGTTTGTATTGGCTACCGAGAATTATTTTCTCTTTAGTGATTGTAACATTCATTCTAAATTTATTCGGTTTTTTGGGTAGTTATATGTTTTTTTTCCGACGTTATGTTGATATGACTCTTGGTAATCTATTTATCATTTCTGTAATTACGGGCTTAGTCTCACTTATTTATTCTTACACAAAACTAAAAAGTAAAAAAGAGAAAAGACCAATATTTGTAATCGTGGTTTCCTATTCATTAGCAGTTTTAGCAATAATATATACAAGCACTTTAGCAAATGAATTAGCCGAGACGATTTTCAACAACCCGGAATTTTTTCTGCCAATATTATTTGTTGCTGTACTACCGCTTTCTTTCGGTTATTCTATCTTTAAGTATTCATTGATGGAAGTTGGAGATGTTATCAAGAATGCAATCTTTTACGGATTTTTAACCGTATCGCTTGCAGCTTCATATTTCCTGGTGATTTATATACTCGGACTTGGAATCAGCACTGCCATTTCTACCGAATATCAAGGAATTATTGCTGGAATTATTTTTGTAATCTTTGCTCTGTTATTCCAGAGTACCAAAGACAAGTTTCAAGAATATATAACACGTAAATTCTATCCGGAACAATTTGCCGCACAAAAGATTTTAATTCAATTCAGCAGCGAAATACCTATGGTAGTTGGAATGGAAAATATTCTGAACTACACACAAGAAATTTTTATAGACTCGTTAAAAGTTCGTAAGTATGCATTCTATCTTTGTTCAAACGGTAATGATAAATTTTCACTTGTAAGAAGTTACGGTGTTTATGCATTACCGGTGGAATTCATCAGCAATAATTCTTTATTGAATGAATCAATTAGCTCAAAAGAAAGTTTGAATAAAACTAATATTATTGAGCATGAGGAGTTTAAAACATTATTGCCAGGAATTGCTGAAGCGTTAACCAAAGAATCAATTTACACGATTGTTCCTTTAATTGTGAAATCGAAAATTATTGGGTTAATGCTGTTTGGTTTGAAATATTCCGGTGCAAGATTTGCCGGAAAGGATTTAGAATTGCTAAACGCTGCTGCAAATCAAGTTTCTGTTGCTTTGGAAAACGCAAGATTATATGAATCCGAAGTAGAAAAAATGAAGCTTGAACATGATTTGGAGAATGCAAGAAAAATTCAAGAAAGTCTTCTTCCTAAAACAATTCCACAAATAAAATCATTACAAATTGCCGGTTGCATGATTCCTGCAATGCATGTCGGTGGTGATTACTATGATTTTATCAAAGTATCTGACAGTAAACTCTATGTGATTATCGGTGATGTTTCGGGTAAAGGTTTGGCGGCTTCTTTTTATATGTCGAAACTGCAAACAATGATGCGCTTATATTGTGATGATAAAACCACACCGAAAGAAATTCTATCTAAAATTAATAAATCTATTTACGAAAGTATTGAACGAAACTCTTTTATTACGGTTGCTGTTGGACTTTTTGATTTGGAAAAGAAAAAACTTCACTACTGCCGGGCAGGGCATACCCCTTTGATTGAAATGAATTATAATAGTTTATCTTATCATCAGTCGAAAGGAATTGGCGTGGGATTGGAAAAAGGTGATATCTTCGATTCATCTTTAGATGAAATTCTAATAGACTTAAAACACGAACACAGCTATATTTTCTTTTCCGATGGTATCACCGAAGCGATGAATGAGCATGACGAGATGTATGGTGAATCTCGATTTGAAAAATTACTTATTGAAAACTCAGAAAAATCTTCTGAGGCAATACTTAATTCTACAATTCAATCAATTGAAAAATTTCGCACAAAGAGCCCTCAGAATGACGATATCACATTAGCTGTTGTAAAATTCAATTGATACAGCGTACGATACAATCCAACTTTTCTTCATAATTTCTTATTTATTTTTATCTTTATAAAACTATTATTCTAACAATGAAGGAGATCTAGATTTGGATAATATTATTAATACCGCAACAAGATGGGCTGAAACATATACCTTAAGTATCGTTGCTGCTATAGCAATATTGTTAATCGGTAAATTTGCAGCCAAGTTTTTGAGAAACCTATTGCAGAAGTTATTGACAAAAAGCAATCTTGATGCCGCTATAGTAAGTTTTCTCGGAAATCTTTTTTATGGCTTATTGCTGACACTTGTTGTACTTATGGCATTAGGCGAGCTTGGAGTTCAAACAACATCGTTTATTGCAGTGGTTGGTGCTGCCGGTCTTGCAATTGGTTTTGCCCTTAAAGACTCTCTATCTAACCTTGCCTCAGGAGTTATGATACTTATTAACAAGCCATTTGGTATTGGAGATTATATAGAAGCCGGCGGGACTGCAGGTACTGTTAATGAAATAAAACTTTTTGCCACTAAGCTGAAATCTCCCGATAACAAAGTTATTTTTGTTCCTAACTCGAGTATTATAGGCGGAATAATTACAAATTATTCTGCAGAAGAAACAAGAAGAGTCGATATGGAATTTGGTATCGGTTACAGTGATGATATTGATAAAGCAAAGTCAGTAATTAATAAATTATTAAGTAACGATGATAGGGTACTAAAAGATCCTGCTCCACAAATTGTCGTTGGATCACTTGGGGACAGCAGTGTAAACATCCGTGTTCGTCCTTGGGTTAAGAAAGAAGATTATTGGGGTTTTTATTTTGACATGACTGAAAATGTAAAGAAAAAATTTGATGAAGAAGGAATTTCGATTCCGTTTCCTCAAAGAGATGTTCATCTATATCAACAATCATCAAATTAAATTTTTTACGCAATTAGTAAAACAAAAAACCCGAACACGTATTGAGTTCGGGTTTTGTTTTAAAAATTTTACATAAAGTCAAATTAAAACTGTATACTTTTCTTAATTCTCTTTGCATATTCTAATACAAACGGGCTTGCGACAAACACAGAAGAATATGTTCCTATAAGTATACCAAAGAATAATGTAAAGGCAAATGCACGAAGTACCTCGCCACCGAAGAACAATAAAACGGTAACAACCACTAATGTTGTTAAGCTTGTAATAATTGTACGAGGAATAGTTTTGTTAATAGCTTTGTTTATATTGTCTTCTAACGGAGCAGTTTTGTGTATTTTGATATTTTCACGAATTCTATCAAATACAATCACGGTATCATTAATTGAATAACCGACTAAAGTCAAAAAGGCTGCAACAACACTAATAGAAATTTCGAGGTTAAGTCCCGGTATTACATTATAAAGTAAAGAAAACACACCAAGAGTTATCAAGACATCGTGAAAAAGAGCTGCAACGGCACCCAATGCAAATACAAATTTAAATCTGAATCCTAAATAGATAAGAATTACAACCAATGCTAACAAAACCGCTATAACAGCATCTCGTTTTAATTCTTTACCTATTTTAGGTCCTACGTTATCTTCTTTTAAAACTTGAAATTTGTTATCGGGCATATTTGCAAGAAGATTTTCCTGAATCCAATCTGAGATTCCAACTCTAACAATAAACTTATCATTATCTTCTTCCTGGCTGAACTTGGTTGCTTGAAATCCGTTTAGAAATAAAGTTCGAATTATTGGTCCCAACTTTTCTTTTTCACTAACTTGATAAGTAACCGAAGTTCTGGTGGAATCAACTAAAGTGAAACTAACGTCAGTGTAATTTTTATTAATAATTTGCTCGAGAGTTTCTATAACTTTTGGAAAAAGATCAGCCGGAATTTCTTGTAATTCAGAACGAACAAGAATACCGGTTTCACCTCCAAAAGTTTTTACTTCAACGTTGCCCAAACCCAAATCACTCAAATAATCTCTTATCTCACTAATTTGAATAGGTTTTTCAAATTCAAGCGCTATTTCTGATCCGCCTTTGAAATCAATACCGAATTCAATACCTCTAAAAAGTAAGCTCAATAAACCAATTGATAAAAACAAACCAGAGAAAATGTAAGCAATCTTTCTTTTTCCAAGAAAATCAAAATTTGTGTTTTGAAAAATTCGCATGTATTAAAATTCTCCTAAATAAAAACTTTTAACCAATATTAACTTTCATACCTTTAGCCGCCATCATATCTAAAACAACTCTTGTAACAACAAGTGCGGCAAATAAAGAACAAGCTATACCTATCATAAGAGTTAAAGCAAAACCTTGAACAGGCCCGCTTCCAAATTGATATAAGATAACTCCGGTAAAAAATGTTGTTATGTTTGAATCGAATATTGCAGAGTAAGAATTAGAATAACCACTTTGAATTGCAGCACGGATAGTTTTTCCCGTAGATAATTCTTCTCTTATTCTCTCATAAATAATAACATTTGCGTCAACAGCCATACCAATTGTTAGTATTATACCGGCAATACCTGGTAAAGTTAACGTAGCATTAAATCCTGCAAGAATACCCATAATAAACAATACCGTAAAGAACAATGACAGATCAGCAATTACACCAGTTTTCGAATAATAGAAAATCATAAAAACAGCAACTAACAAAAAGCCAATAAGAGTTGAATTAAAACCCTGGCTAATCGAATCCTGACCAAGCGAAGGACCAACAGTTCTTTCTTCAATAATATCAACCGGTGCGGGTAGTGCACCCGCCTTGAGAACGATCTCTAAAAGTTTAGCTTCGGTTAAGTCACCGATACCTTCAATTACTGAATTACCACCTGGAATTTTGTTTCTGATGGTAGGAGCAGAGTATACAACACCATCTAAAATAATAGAACATCTTTTATCAATATTTGCACCGGTAATTCTTGCCCATTCTCTAGCACCTTCTGAGTTCATTTGCATATTTACAATTGGTGCGGAAGTTTGCGGGTCAATATTTGATTGTGCATCAACAATAACTCCACCTGTTAATTCTGCTTTTTTATTTACTAAAATCATTCTGTAGATTTCTTCGCCGTCTTGTGTAGCTTCAGGTTTAGCCCAAAATACAAACTGCACGTTATCAGGGATAACATTTTGAATTTCTGGTCGAGCAAAATATGATTCCAATTTCGGTCTGTCACTTTGACGAACAAAAGCATCGGCAAATGGGCTTTGAGGATTGATCATAGCAATGGAGAAGAAAGGATGCTCGCGGGCGAATTGTTCTTCCGTCATATCTTCTACAGCAGTAGTATCATTTACATTGACTGTATCGGAAGGAGATTTCAGTAATTCAGCCAATTTATTGTCTACGGCATTCATCACTTGTATTGTAAAATCAGCTTCTCTGACAATTTTGAATTCAAGTAAAGCGCTGCCTTGAAGTAATCTTTTAGCATCTTCTTCCTTAGAAATACCGGGAAGTTCCACAATAATTCTTCTTGCACCTTGTCTTTGTATACTTGGTTCGGAAACACCGTATTGATCAACACGGTTTCTAATAATTTCAATTGCTCTTGTTACAGCATCAGACTCTTGATTTTCGAGTGAACTTATAATTTCCGAATCATCTTGGCGGATTGAACCAAAGTACCTGCTAAGGCGAATATTATTCTGTTGAAGTTTTGTTGCGAGTATTGAAACAACATTAACTTCTTCAATTTTAGCTTGCTGCTCAGCCTCATTTAAAATTTCAAGAAACTTTTGATCCGGATCTTTCGCAAGTTTTTCCAGAAGCTTGGCGGTATTAACTTCCATTACAAGATACATTCCGCCTTGCAAGTCCAAACCAAGCTTAATCCTTTTTTCGCGTGCATCTCTAAAATCAGGATTGCTGGCATAAATTTCATCTTCTCGCATACTGACCAAACGTTCAAAACGGTCTTCAGAAAGCTCCGGGTTTGTAGTTCTCAAACTGTCTCTAAATTGTTCTAATTTGGAATTAATGAGTTTGGTATTCTGAGAGTCGGCGTAAGTTGGATAAAGCAGATAGAAACTTAAAGCTACAGCACCTAATATGAGAATAATTCTGAATCTAAATTCTTTCATCCTATCAATAAACCTTTAATTTAAGTGAATAATCTGATTTAAATTAAGACAACCAATATAGACAGTTGACCCCTAAAAATCAATTTAAATTGACACATGGAATCTCTCTAAATGATTGTTTTATAAATAATTAACCCGGCAAAAGCCGGGTTAAAAATTGGTACTAATATTTACTCTCTTACAACCCAGGTTTTAACAGTAGAACTAACCTTTGGGTGGAGTTTTACATTAACGCTGTAAATCCCCAGAGCTTTAATAGGTTCTGTGATTTCAATTTTTCTTTTATCTATTTGAAATCCTTTTTCATTTAAAGAATCCGCAATCATTTGAGTTGTAACAGAGCCGAAAATTTTATCTTCTTCTCCGACTTTTACCGGGATGGAAATAGAAATGTTTTCTAGTTCTGATGCAATCTTTTGAGCTTCTTCCAATTCTTTGGATTCTTTCTTAAGAATTAATTTTTTTTCTTCTTCAAAAGCTTTAATATTGCCGGGTGTTGCAATATAAGCAATTTGTCTTGGGATCAAGAAATTGCGTGCGAAGCCGTTTTTAACTTCAACCAAGTCACCAATTTCACCCAACTTATCGTAATTCTTTCTTAAAATTACTTTCATTAGTTTCTCCTCAATTACTTAACAGCTTCAGAAACGTAAGGCAGAATAGCAACTTGACGAGCTCTTTTAATTGCACGAACTAATTCACGATGCTGTTTTGCACTTAATCCGGTTATTCTGCGAGGAATAATTTTCCCCTGATCAGTAATAAATTTCTGAAGTTGTTTTGAGTCTTTGTAATCGATGTAATCATCGATTACGCGTTTTACTTTTTTTACTTTCATTTAACTTTTCCTTCAATGAATTTAATTTTTGTCGCTGTCATTCATCAAATCAGATTCTTCGTCAGTCAAAAACTTATCAAAA
This sequence comes from Ignavibacteria bacterium, assembly GCA_011049495.1. Lineage (GTDB taxonomy): Bacteria > Bacteroidota > Ignavibacteria > Ignavibacteriales > Melioribacteraceae > SURF-28. The sequence goes on along the minus strand of DSBF01000379.1, from coordinate 16 downwards.
GAATTATCTTCATAAC
>DSBF01000377.1 GCA_011049495.1 Ignavibacteria bacterium | reverse complement strand
TTTCTAACGGAATGCGAAAATGTAGCTCTTGTTTCTTCGTGATTATGTTTGCCGTGAATAACAACTGTATATTCTTTATCTCCCAATTCGTAAGCGCGGTTCCAAACTTTTTCTACAAACGGGCATGTTGTATCATACTGTTCGGTTGGAATTCCCATTTCTATTAACTTCTTCTCAATCTCTCTTGTCGTTCCGAAGGCGGGAATTAAAACTATATCTTCTTTTGTAATTTCATCCCATTGTACATAATGATTCCCTTCGGTATCCATAATAAAATTAATTCCTTGCTGATTAAGATCTGCATTTACGCCCTGATTATGTATCATCTCGCTTAGGAGAAAAATTCTTTTACCTGGATTTTCTTCCACAGTTTTGTAAGCAATTTCAATTGCGTTTTCAACACCGTAACAGAAACCAAAGTGACGGGCTATGTAAAACTTTACCGGTCCAAAATCTAATTCGGTAGGGGTAAAATCTTTCTTACGCGGATCTTTAATTTTACGAAGCTCTTTTATCGTAGAAATTATTGAACTTCTATAATGTTCGGGGATATCAAATTTTTTCATGATTACTTTCTGTCATCAACATAACAAGATGTATTAATTAGTCTCCACTTTAAAAGAAACCTCTACTTCATTCCATTCAATTACAACATCTGCGGAATAAGGAGAAACGTATTTGAATGTAAATAATAATCTATCGGTAAAATCACTTTTGCGGGGTTTAACTTTAAACCTTAGAAAGTCTTCACTTTCTTTATAATTAAAAGCTCCCCACTGATCCCACACTTTATTAAAAATAATTGTCCATTCTTTTTCGCCGGGTATGGTAAACAAACCATATTTACCTTTCGGCACTTCATAGCCTTCAACCACAACATTGTCTCCGAATTCAATTACCGTTGCTTCATTAGCCCCGGTTCTCCAGATTTGATTAAGTGGAACCAATCCATCCCAAATTTTTCTATCCTTTACTCCCGGTCGGCTGTAGTTTATAGTAACCTCAGTGTAGCCAATTACTTGGGATACAGAAGCTTTCGGACTTAACCGCGGCGGATCGTTTTGTGCTGATGAAGTTGAAACAACGAATAATAAAATTGACAGAATAATAAAAAAGGTGTTCTTCATGAAATCTCCTAAAAGATTCGTATATATTTAATATTACGGCTTACCAAAAGTTAATTATCTTCTTTTCTCTGTACAAGAGTTAAAATAGTGTAAACAGCAACAAGCTTATCCATGTGAGCATAAAAATAATCACCGCTGATACCGGCAAAGTTTATAATATTTGTTTCTGTTACGGTGCGTCTTGGTGAAAATAAAAAGAGCTGTCTCAAAAGTAAATTTCAAATAAATAATCTGTGGAAATCTCGCCAGAGTTCGGCGTAGTCTGACGACAGTTCAAATCTGTGCCTGCCCGTCTTTGACGTGGGTATCTGTGATCCAATTTTATAAAAAACTTTTCTTTTGAGACAGCCTCCAATTTTTAATTAAAACTCGTCACCGTCCATACCGCTGCCTTCACCATTTTGAGGTCTTCGCTGTTGTTTGTAATTATTAATATTAAAGCGAAGATTTAACATTATGTCTGATGACTCTCTGGTGGCAAGTCTATACGTATATAAATCGGGAGTTTGAAGAGTATGTTCTCTTTTAAATGTACTTAGAACATCACGCATTTGAAGAGTTGCGGTTAACATGTTTTCAATTACATCATACCTTAAAGCGGCATTAACAAAAAGGAAATCCTCGGTTCTACCTTGCGAAGAAACTGATGGACTATTATATATTGCATTCAACTGCACCTGAAGTCTATCTGTTAATTTTACGACATTGTTAAATCTTAGGTTCCAGTTGAAACTTGTTCTTGAAAACTCTCTGTCGTTAATCGTTCCTTCAACTCTATAATCATAGATATTACCAATTAGGTTAACATTCCAATTTCTTATTGGGTCAAAATTGAAAAACAATTCTGTTCCTAAAGAATAATCTTTTCCGACATTATCAACCGAACTAAGTGTAATTCCATCGGAATAAACCGAACTTAGTCTTTCAACTTTATTATTTACTATCCTATAATATCCTTCAACCGAAAAAACCATATTGCCAATATATGTTTGATAACCCAATTCATAAGAATCAATGTATTCCGGGAGTAAGCTGGGATTACCGATACGAACATTGTAAGCATCCATCCATGTTTCAAAAGGTTCTAATTGCCAGCCGCGCGGACGGTTTATTCTTCTTGTATAACTTGTCATTAACTGATGTTTATCGAGAAATTCATAACTGAAGTGTGCCGACGGAAAGAAATCCCATCTATCTATTTCAAAACTGCTGTTACTACTTGCGACATCAATTTGTCTGCCGGTATATTCACCTCTTGCACCAAACTGAAATCCTAATCTGCCGATTTTATTCGAGTAAAGAGAATAAACAGAATGAACTGTTTTGTCATAATTAGCTTCATTTTTAATATCTATTTGTTCGACATAATCGTTAACATCAGGTTGGTAATAATATAAGCCGGTTCTTTCTGTCGACAATTCTAAATCTGTCTGATAGCCGGCTTCAAACTTACTCTTAGCATTAAAAGGCAACGTGTATTCAAGTTTTATTCTAAAGTTTTCATCGGGACCTGCCTCGGTTGATTTTTGTCCGCTTATAACCGCTCCGTCTTGACGAAGATTGTTGATTGTATATTCTTCGTTTTCTGCATTGTCATAACTAATATCTGCGGTCAGTTGGTGACCGGCTTCGTTAAACTTTAATAGGTAATTCAGAAACAAACTGTAAGAATACCCGCTTCTTTCACGATCGGAATAACTTCTGAAAAATTGCCTTGACGGATCGTCGGATGTCCATTGGTTATAACTTAAGTTGGAAATTCTATTAAAAGCTCTGTCGGAGAATCTTCCACCCAGTGTAATAAGATTTCCCAAACCAAAATTATATGATAGTGACCCGTTTAAACGAAGAGAAGTTCTGCCTCTTGTTCCGTTTCCATCGGAATCATAAAAAGAATAGAATTCATCGCGGTTTGTCCAATTATTTTCTTCTTCAACCATTTTGAACAACCGTTTATTATAATTTGCGCCAAAGTTGGCTTGAAAATCACCACTTCTATAATCGAAAATTCCCTCAGCTCCGTATTGATCGTTTAATCCGCCGTTTAATTCCGCAACACCGCTTATCCCTACTTGATCGGATTTTTTCATAACAATGTTAATTATTCCTGATGTTCCTTCGGGGTCATATTTTGCGGAAGGATTAGTTATTATTTCTATGTTTTGTATTGAACTCGCGGGAATTTGTTGTAACACATCACTAGCGTCAAGAACAGTTGGTCTTCCGTCAATTAAAACTGTAAAATTTCCGCTTCCTCTTAAACTAACGTTTCCTTCAATATCAACGGTAACCGACGGAACGTTTTCTAAGATATCGACCGCAGTACCGGAAGCAGCAGTAAATTGGCTTCCGACATCAATTATTTTTTTGTCTATTTCATATGATATTGGTGAGCGTTGACCGCTAATTAAAATTTCTTCGGTACCGTAAGTATGAGGGGTTAATTTAATCTCGCCGATATCAAGCGGACCGGGATTTTGTATAATAATGTTATCAACAACTTTTTTATCGAACCCTATAAAACTTGCTTCAATGTAATAAGAGCCGCGTTTTATTCTTTCGAGAAGAAAAACTCCATCTTTGTTTGTTACTGTTCCGGTAACCTGAGTACTATCATCGGAATTGAATAAAACAATATTGGCAAATTCCATGGGAATATTTGTGGAGAGTTCTAAAACTTTTCCTGTAATAGACGGTGGATTCATCCCCCCGCCTGAACCTGGTCTTTGTTGTGCCGGAATTACTAAAAGAGGCAGCAGTAGAAGTAAAACATAAATTCGCATGAATATTTCTTTCTTTGTAATTATTGGTGATTTTGGTTTATCTCTTTGAACAAATAAATGAGGTAAAAGGTTTAACAAGGAATTAAACGGGCAAAATTTTTCGCCCGCTTAATTTGCAAAACCTAATTTTTTGTAAGAGTATATGTTCCGGAAACTTCAGGCACGAGGAATACAGAGGGGATCTTAAAACTACCTGTCATTGTATTGCCGGATATTGTTCCCGTAAGTACCTCATCGTTATTAGACCCAAGAGAAATCGAAAAACTGTTATTTACTACCTCCGCTAAACCGTCCGAATCGGTATTAGCATATGTCCCCTCGGTTGTTGACGAACCTGAAACTATTTTATAATTTATACTATAGCTTGTAACAAAAGCTTTCCCGCCAACATTTCCTACTGTGATGGTCATAGTTGTATCCATGCTATTATGCCCGGAATAAGTCCCCACGGATTCCGGAGCCTTTGGTTCTGCCGGATTTGAATCATCACTGCTGCACGCAGTAAAAGCCAGAGAAATAAATAATACTGTTATAATAAGTTTTCCTAATTGTTTCAATGTCGAATCTCCTTAATTTTTAATTATACACGTGGTCTGATTTTTATAAAGATACATGAAAAAAATTATTTTCAAAAGTAAACAAAAATTAGTTTCGTAAATTAGTTTCGTAACGAATAATTTTCGATGGCTCACCGGATAATTTGGTGGCAAACTGCTTAGATTTACCAGACACAAAAAAGACGTGAAATGAAAATCAAAAAATTATGCCGCGAATTCGCGAATGAAAAACGAATAAAAAATCAAATATGTGAACTTTATTACTTGTCTATTAGCTGCTCAATTTGATTTCTCACAAATGAGCCTAGATAAAAAAATAAAAACTCGGAAGAAGTATATTTTTATTCGCGTATTAGCGGCTTAAAAAAATTATATCTTCTGTTACTATCAATAAAGCGACTGAAGGATTTTTCTTTTATCAGTCAGTTAGCAAACGGATTTTCACTTTTCCGCTAAATGACTTTTACCTACTAGTTTTCCGGTGATCCCGTATGCTTAATAGCGTTCTTTTAGAAATTACTTTTATCAAATCATGTAAAGATTGCTTTTTTAACGAGTTAATTTTACTTTTGAGTATTCTTCCAATCAATAGTCGGCGCATCATTGAGTAAATACGTTGAGTTAACAGATCTTGAACTGATGCAGAGAATTTCTAAGTATGATTCCCGTGCATTAGAAGAATTATTCGAAAGATACTCCGATTTACTCTATACTCTTGTAAAAAAAATTGCTCCCGACGAATTAACTGCCGAAAACATCCTCGTTGAAATTTTCGCAATCATCTGGAAAAACATCGAAAAGTTTGATTTCGAAACCGGTAATGTTTATACGTGGATTGTTACCTTAGCCCGCAACCGTGCTGTTGAATCTCTGAGAAGAAGTAGAGATTCATCTTCAACATTGGATTTTTACGATGATGATTTCGAGAATCTATATATTATTCCTTATCTATCACGCGATATAGATACGCTTGATATTAAAACAGCTTTTAAAGTAAAAGATAAAGTTGAAAAAGCTCTGGCTCGTTTAACGGATGCTCAAAAATATGTTATTCATCTCGCATATTATGATGGATATACATTGGATGAAATTGCAGATAAATTAAATATTCCGGTTGAAACTGTCCGCACAAAAGTACTGACTGCTATGCATAGTTTACGTGAAAATTTATTACAAGGGCAATCGTAATGGCATCAAACGCAATTCATGAAATGATTAGTGCTTTTGCAGCAGGATGCATGGATCGAAAGAATCACAAGACATTTAGAGAATATGTTGAAGATGGCGGTGAAATGCCTGTTGGCGAATTGGGCGAACTTCAAAATGTAATTTCACTGCTTCCGGTTATATTAGAATTAGAAAAACCAACCCCTGAGCTCAAAGATAAAGTTGCCAAAAGACTTATTAGTCTGCAAGATGAAATTAAAGATAAAATAAAAGCTACAAAGCAAAGTACAAAAACTGCAGCTAAAACAGTTATTAGTAATATAGATGAAGAAGAACTGAGGTTAACACCTGCCCCGGAACCGACACGAGTAGAAGATATTCCACCACGTCCAACATCTCCTAAAACTAGGGGAACTGAATTTTATGAGACTGCCAAAAGAGTTAATCCTCCTGCTCCAACTCAAACCTATGACTTACCGCCAAGGACTATTAATGATCTGAAAGATAATGCTGTCTCAAATTCAATTAAATATATTTGGTTTGCACTAATACTTGCATTTTTAGTTTTAGCTTCCGGATTGATAATTGTTTACCTATCTCCCCAGGAATATTCCGGGAAAATAGCGGAACTTGAGGGAAGGATTAGTTCACTTAATGAAGAAGTTGTTTCTACTAGAGAGTTGGTGGTTAGGTTCGATGATCTCATTCAGTTTATGACATATGAGGATATTAAAATTATTCATCTAAATCCTACCGATAACACTACCACAGGTTACGGTAAATTAATGGTTTCATTTAAACACCGGGAAGGACTATTAGAACTGAAAAATATGCCCTCGCTCGGATCAGATCAAGCTTTTCAAATTTGGTTGATTAGCGATGGAAGATCTTACTCGATTGGAAGTTATGTTCCTAGTAGAGCACAAAGATATATAAGTATATCGGATCTACCTTATTTACCTAATAATATAATTGAAATGGTTCGTGTTACAATAGAACCACTTACCGGGTCCGAAATCCCGCAAGGTCCTGCAGTTTTATTCGGAAGCTTAAACGAGGTTCCGCCCGCTGCTACGCCCCGACGACGGTAGTCGCTGCGATTTTCCGATAACAAGTAGTATTCCAATTAGTATCAAAAAAATCGACCAGAAGTACAGCAATGTCAAAGTTGTTTTATGTGCAAACTGTACAATCCAACTGTCTTTAAAATAAATAATTGAGGTTAAGGATAAGGCAAAAAAGAAAATCGATGCAGCAAGGAAAGATTTTACAACGGTGTTCTCTAAATATAGTATGATAAACCCACCGCTGATCACATATAAAATTGAAGGGAGTGCAAGATTATACCAATTCAAGAT
>DSBF01000286.1 GCA_011049495.1 Ignavibacteria bacterium | reverse complement strand
TCATATTCCTGGGCAATCCAAATTGATGGTTATGTCTATAATACATATCTTGACTACCAAAATGATGCTCTCTATGGTGAGTATTTGTTCTCAACAATTGATCAGCTTACAGCAGCTTCTAATTTAGCTCCGGATGGATTAGCTGACCAAACATTGACACCAACTTTAACATGGGATGCAGCTACTGGTGGCACTACTCCATACACATATACTGTGAATATTTACGATGATGCTTTGTTAACATCGCTTGTATGGAGTGGAGTATTGAATAGTGGTGATCCTGTTCCTGGTGGACAATTAGATTATAATACTAACTATTGGTGGGAAGTTGTGACTGATGATGACTCTGATCCAGCGCAACAAGAGACATCAAGTGATGCTCAATTTAAAACTGGTTTCCCAGCTTTATCATTGGACTCTCCTGCAGACGGTTTTAGTTCATCAGACAGAACGCCGACACTAGCATGGAGTACTTCTGCTGCAGTTTCAAATGTAACTTATACTTTAGATGTATCAGGTAATAATGGATTTGCTTATAATAATACCGAAACTAGCCCTTATACTTTCCCGGTAGATTTAGACTATGGAACGTATACATGGGATGTAACAATTGACGATACTAATACTCCTTTAGATAACTCACCAGTTTCTTCCTCAAACGGTCCTTGGACATTTGATATAGTCCCGACACTTGTTTCTCCGGTCAATTCGATTACAGGAGTTTCAATAAAACCTACTGTTGAGTGGATTGATGGCGGAGCTGATGGATACAGAATCCAAATTGCTACCTCAACTGATTTTGTCGGTGATTTAGTTTTAGAACATTCTGTACTTGCCGGAAATGACAGTTATAAGTTTAACGGCTACTTTCATCCTGAAATACCTCTAAATAATAATACTAAATATTATTGGAGAGTAATTGCAGAGGTCGGTGCTTTTGAATATCCTTCTGAAGCATGGTATTTTACAACTGTTGCAAACGTTACTGTGAATCTTTGGAATCCTGGTGATGGTGTGGAATTATATCTTTATGATCCTACAACATTTACATGGGGTCTAAATCAAGCAGTTGGTTCGCTTAAATTTTTCCTACAAGTTATTGAACAGCCATTAGCTCCTGATTACGTTCAATGGGCAAGTTTCGAAATAACCGCAGCCCAAGGGGCTAACCCGGTATTTTGGTATGATAATCTTACAGATTTGTATAAAGCGGTAAATGGATTATCCGGCGGATCAAAGGTCTACTGGAGAGTATGTGCTTATTACGATGACGGTTCAACACCGGGAGAATTTGATTTTGATGATAGAGTCGTGAAGTATTCAACAGTATATTCATTTACAACGAAAGGTGGTGCTGTTAAAGCTTATCCATCATACCCGACTAGCGGTTTGGAAATATATTATTTAGACCCAACATTTTATTGGTACACAATGCAATGGGAACCGGGAGCTACATTTGAAGTAATATATTCAGATGATCCAACCGAAGCAGGCGGTATACTTTCAAATCCGTTAGGTACAATCAGTGCCGGTTCAAACATGTATGTATATATTGGAACTGATTTAGATCCGTCAACAACATATTATTGGCAGGTAAGAACAACATACGGTATAGAGACTAATTATTCATCAATAGCATCATTTAAAACATATGATGCGCCGGGCTTAGTACCGACAGCAGCTAATCCTTCATATCCAACAGGTGGGTTAGAGATTTATACAACCGCACCAACTTTTTATTGGTGGATAGGCGCAGCAAATACAAGTGTTAATTTTGAAGTTCAGGTTAGTACAGATAATACATTTGGAGTAATAGATTTCACATTCGGACCAACAACAGATTTATATGTACAAGGTAGCGGTTTGGTACCTGGAGAATATTATTATTGGCGAGTAAGATCATACGTAACCGGTCCCGATGAAGTATTTTCAACCACAGCGGAATTCAGTGTAGCCGGTGGTCTTAGCAGTTCAGTAGTTTTAAGCTGGCCTGTAGGTAATCCAACAGTTTATACTGATACACCAACCCTAAGTTGGTATGTAGACGGCTCAACACTTGGTTGGGATTCATTCATAGTACGTTGGCAGAAAGGATCAAATTCCGGTAATTGGGCTACTACTTATGATGGTAGTTATACAACTTCAGACATCAATGAGACCTTCTACACCTTTACCAGTCCGTTAGAATATGGTGAGACTTATTACTGGGCAGTAGCGCTTTATGATGGAGTAAATCCACCTGCTCATGGAGATTTCTCATACAGTTCATTCACAATAGCTGGGAATGATGCAAATATATTATTAACAAATCCGGCAAATAACAGCATATTATTAACGAAGTCACCGTCGTTTTACTGGTATGTAACCGGGTCGATGCTGGGAGTAACTCATTTCCGGGTAACCTATAGTAATACCGAGTTATTCAATGCAAACGTAGAGACGGTAGTAACAACGACGACAAGTGCGACAGTAAACGGACCGTTGACCGAAGGCGCTACCTATTGGTGGTATGTAGAGTTATCGTATGACGGAGGAGGAACCTGGGAGAATCCGTCATCGGTATGGAAGTTCACCGTGGATGCCGGAGCAAGTGCAGTAATGCCATTAGTCGGTTCACCAGCCAGAGGAGTAACGATAGGAACAAATAGTCCAACGTTATCGTGGTATTTACCGACACAGTCGCAATCATCCCTCTCGTACGAAGTTGAATTATCAACAAATCCGGACTTCAGCAATGCAACGAAGTATGACAACATAGCACAGTTAAATTCACAAGTTACGGATTTGACAGAGGGTGAATATTACTGGAGAGTAAGAAGTAAGACAAGCGGCTCGACATCGAATTACTCAAACACAGGTAATTTTAAGGTAGGTTCAGTAACCAGTGTAGAGGGAGAAGAAGAGTTACCGCTTAGTTACGGAATAGATCAAAATTATCCGAATCCGTTCAACCCGACAACAACTATAAATTATTCTTTACCGGAAGCAAACTTTGTAACGATAAAGATATACAATATGTTGGGACAAGAAGTAAAGACATTGCTAAGCGAAGAAGTAAAAGCAGGCAGACACAATGTAAATTGGAACGGAGAGAACAATTACGGAAGTAAAGTATCGAGTGGCACATATGTGTATAGAATCACAGCAGGGGAGTTTGTGCAAGCGAAGAAGATGATTCTTCTTAAATAATACTACTTATTTTTTGTGAAATTTAAGTGCGGTCAGAGAGCCGCACAAATTAATAATGAATAAAAAAATTGAAAAAGAGAGGAAAATAAAATGAGAAAGCTTGCACTAACAATATACATGTTTGCCTGGGCGGTAGTAATAACACTTTCGCTTATCGCATGTCAATCTGCATTCTTTTAGAGAAAGTAAATAATAAGTATTAATACAAAGAAAGGCTGCTCATTTGGGCAGCCTTTTTTTTTATTCGCAAATTAGCAGCTAAAAAAAGAAATAGTTATATGCAATATGTTTTTTATTCGCTAAATTCAAAGCAAAAGCATAAGCCGCGAATGCACTAATTTATCCGCGAATTAAATAAGGAAGACAGGAATAAGGCAGTCAATTTTGTAAAGCGAGCATCCTTGCTCGCTTATTCTTGTGTATATATAAATTCCTAAAGAAAAAAGATTTTAATAAACGACGAGGGATCGTCGTTTTACAGATATTATTCTATCACAGCTAAAATATCCGATCGTTGAATTATTTTATAATCTTTTCCTTCAACAGAAATTTCTTCGCCGCCGTATTTAGCATAAAGAACTTTATCGCCGACTTTAATTTTATCTTGTAAATCTTCATCGGTACCTACTGCAACAACTGTACCCATAATAGGTTTTTCCTTAGCCGAATCCGGTATAATAATACCACTTGCTGTTTTTGATTCTTGTTCCATCGGTTCTACAAGAACACGATCGTCCATTGGTTTTACTTTCATTTTAATTCTCCTTTATAGATTTAACATTTTGTCAATTTTATTTTTATCAAAACCTACAATTGGTCTATTGTTTATAAGAATAACAGGTACACCGGTTTGCCCGGTTTTTCTTTGCATATCAATTGCCGCTTTTTGATCTTTTGAAACATCAACATCGGTAAACCGAATTTTATTTTCTCTAAAATACCTTTTTGCATTATTACAAAAACTGCATGTTGGTGTAGAGAACATAATAACTTTAGGTTGTGCCATAGATTTCCCCAAATTTTCTATCATTTGATGCAGAAGTATTTGGAAAAGATTCACAAAAAGTGGAAGAATCATATTAAATCTGTTATTTTTTGAGGTATTTTAATCAACAAATCTTACAAAAAGCATCGGAGGGGGAATGCACAAAATCATTCAATTCTCTTTAGTATTTTTATTAGTTTCATTAACAATGAATGCTTCTGCTGAAGAAAAAGTATTTCCGTATGAAGTTCATGAAACTATTCTTGAAAACGGATTAACAGTTATACTAATTCCTATGGATAGCCCTGGACTTGTTTCTTACCATAGCGTTGTAAGAACAGGCAGCCGTGATGAATGGGAACCGGGCAAATCGGGATTTGCTCACTTCTTTGAACATATGATGTTCAGAGGAACAGAAAAATATCCCGGTCCAATTTATGATAGTTTAATTACAAGTATTGGTGCGGATGCAAATGCATATACAACTAATGACCGGACTGTATATCACCTTAATTTTGCATCTGATGATCTAGAAAAAGTTATTGAATTAGAATCAGACCGTTTTCAAAACCTTAAATATTCTTTGCAGGATTTTCAAACAGAAGCGGGTGCCGTATACGGTGAATATCGTAAAAGTATTACAAGTCCTTGGTCTGTTGGATTTGAAAAAATGTATGATATGGCGTTCGATAAACATACTTATAAACATACAACCATCGGGTTCGAAAGAGATATTATTGAGATGCCGAATCAATATGATTATAGTATTTCTTTCTTCAAAAGGTATTACAGACCGGACAATATTGTTGTTTTAATAGTAGGAGATATTGAACCTAACCATACATTAAAACTTATTGAACAGTATTACGGAAATTGGGAAGCAGGTTATGTCCCTCCACAAATCACTTCGGAGCCTGAACAAAAAGGGGAGAGAAGAGAATATGTTAAATTTGATGGCAAAACATTACCGATAATTATGATTGCTTTTAAAGGTGATGCGTTTGATGTGAATAATAAAAATGTTTTAGCATCTTATTTGCTTGAGGAGCTTGCCTTTGGTTCCACAAGTGATATATATAAACAGTTAGTATTAAACGAGCAAAAGGTTCAATTTATTTCTGCAGGTTTTAATTTTACTCGTGATCCTGGACTCTTGTCTATTTATTCAATGATTAAAAACCCAAGCGATATTAATTATGTTGAAAATGAAGTATATAATGTGTTAGAAAAATTTAAAAATGAACTGGTTGATGAAGAGAAATTGGAGAACTTAAAGAAACGTACTAAATATCAATTCTTAATGAGGTTGGATAACCCCAAAAGTGTTGCGTCCTCGTTGCCTATGTTTCTAACTTATGTACCTACTGTAGAAATAGTTGACGAATTATTTAATAACATTATGAAACTGACGCCGGAAGATATTCAAGAAGCAGCAAATTATTATTTCCAAAAAGACAAACGCAATGTGATAATAGTTGAGGGGGTGAAATAATGAAAAGAATTATTAATCTTATACTAAGTTTTATTCTGATTGTATTATTATCCAATTGTTCAAATAGCTTTGATGAAAAAGTAGTTCAACTACCGGTTAAAAATGATCCAACAGTATCATTTAGGATTTGGTTTAAAGTCGGTTCTCAAAATGACCCTGCTGGGAAAGAAGGATTGGCTTCTCTCACAGCTAATTTGCTTTCTCAAGGAGCGACTAAAAATAACACCTATGAAGAAATTCTAGAAAAATTATTTCCATTAGCTTCTTATTATAGCTGTAACGCTTCAACCGAAATGACAATATTTTCCGGTAGAACTCATCTTGATAATATCAATGAATTTTATTCGCTATTTATAGATGGTATTCTGAACCCGGCATTTGAAGAATCTGATTTCAATCGATTGAAAGACCAAGCTCTAAACTACCTTAAAACAAATCTTAAATATTCCAGTGATGAAGAACTTGGCAAAGCTGTTTTATACAATGATATTTTTGAAGGAACTCCTTACGGGCATATAACTACGGGAACTATTTCTGGATTGGAAAGCATCACTCTTGAAGACGTCAAAGATTTCTATAATAAATATTATACACGCGATAATTATGTTATCGGGATTGGCGGCGGATATGAAAAAGAACTGCTCAATAATTTAATTAACGATTTGGATAAATTACCGGAAGGTATAGTTAAATCAATCTCTACTCCGAATCCAAAACCAATTGACGGTTATGAATTAACTATTGTTGAAAAGAATGCTCCTGCGACTGCAATTTCAATGGGTTTCCCAATCGATATTTTAAGAGGCTCAAAGGAATGGTATGCTCTATCCATAGCTAATTCTTGGTTCGGAGAACACCGTAATTCAAGTTCTCATTTATATCAAGTTATTCGTGAAACTCGTGGATTAAATTATGGTGACTACAGTTATATTGAAAATTTTCCAAACGGTGGTTCTCGCCAAATGCCGCCTACAAACGTTTCTAGAAGACAACAGATTTTTGAGATATGGATTAGACCTGTCCCAAATGAAACAAAACACTTTTCTCTTCGTGCAGCATTAAGAGAATTGAAATTGTTGGTAGATAACGGATTAACAGAAAACCAATTTGAATTGACACGTAACTTTTTGAAGAAATATGTTCTTCATTATGCACCGACTACTATGGAAAGATTAGGTTATGCAATAGACGATAAATTCTATGGAATTGATGGAAGTCATCTTGAAAGATTTAGAACTATGATGGATAAAGTTACATTGGAAGATGTTAATAATGCTATAAAAAAATATCTTCAATATGAAAACATGATGATTGCGGTAATTACAAATAATGC
>DSBF01000030.1 GCA_011049495.1 Ignavibacteria bacterium | reverse complement strand
GAAGAATTGATGAAGAAGGATTACGAATTAAATTAGATTTGTTGTCGAAATCATTTCTTAAGGAAGATGATGATAATATTTCAACAAGAGGTAATGTGATCGATGCGACAAATATTTTTCTAGAAAGGCGAATCGAAACGCAATATAAATGGTATCCCGATGAGGATATGAAGAACAGATTACAAGAGAAAATATTCAAGTAGAATCAGTATGGTTTAGACTATATTGCTTGAAGAAAAAAAATAATTGGAGAATTTATGAATGTAATATCAGCAGAGGATGTTCTGGAATTAATGATAAGCGATTCACTTCTCACAAGGTTTATTGATTCTTCAGTCCCGCTACCCACAAACTTTAAAGGTTCATGAGAGATAAAGCTTATTCTAATAGGTCAAGATCCCACAGTTAAAATAGCTGAAAGTAGAAAAAGTATTAGGACAGTTTTGAATCTTGATAAAAACGGTTCGATAAAAAAATATGTTGTAAGAATATGTGATGCATTAGGTATAAGACTTGAAGAAAATGTTTTCGCAACTAATTTTGCAAAAAACTTCTTCGTATCTCCTCCCACATCGATAAAGGAGATTGATGTTCTTAAAGAGTCAAAAAAATATTGGCTGCCATTATTACAAAGTGAGATTAAAGAATTCCCCAAAGCTAAAATAATTTCTTTGGGTGAACCATTACTAAATGTTTTAGTAAAAGAAAACTTTGATAAACGTGTTCGAGTTTATTGGGATTACACAAAAAACTGGCAGGAGCGACTCGATTTCAAATTTAGAAGAATTGAAGAATATCAAAATAACTTGGATAGGGTTATTTATCCTTTACCCCATCAACCGGCTTTAAAAACAATGTTCTATAAAGAAAAGTTGGAAGGCTATTTAAAATTTATTGCCGAGAAATAGATAACGAAAATTCACTATGGCAATCACTACGGCAGTCCACACGAAACCCTTATGGATATTGGGGTTTATGAGTTTTTGATCTACTTTGTAATCAGCAAATAATATTACTCTTCTAATTAGTCACCACTTCACAAAAAACCTTTGAAAATAACTTAAAAACGCAAGAAAAATTGAATTGCGAGCGCTCCCAACCAGTCACTCATCGACCGGTTACTTGCAAGGATGGAATTAATTCATGATTTTGTTGTTTCAACGTCTCAGCTTCATTGTCAGACTTTCCTTCTTTAGCCGAAATTCCATAATCAAAATAGTGCTAAATTTTTTTAAGATTATTTTCATTAAAATAAGTATATTTCGCTTAATATAGTAATAATTAACTAAAATTCACCATTTGTAAGTGTTATTCACTAAAATAGCAATAAACATATTTCACCTATGATAATTAAAAACAAGCATATATCACGACGAATAAGTGTTTTTCACGGAAGAATTGCTCCAGAAGAGGGAATTTTGGTTGGTTATGGCGCGATAATCGATTCATATAATCTCAAAGTGCCTGTACCGGAAATCTTAACACTTATAAGCGACAAAAAGCGGCAATACAAAAAAGAAAACTGGCAGGTGTTAACACCGCGACATTTACCAGAGGATACACTATATAAACAATTGGTATTTGCCCTAAAATATGAAGGCATAAATCTGCTGGTTCTTAAAAAGCTATTTGAGATTCTCAATAAGAACGAAGCAGAAAAACTATTTCAAATCGAACCTATAAGTCAGTACAGCAGAAAATTATGGTTTTTATACGAATGGTTATTAAACCGTAGATTGCAAATAGACGATCTCAAAAAAGGCAATTATGTATTACTAGTAGATGAAGAAAAGCAATACGCAATTTCTGAAGGAGAGAAATCAAGCAGACATAAAATAATAAATAACCTTCCCGGAACGAGAGACTTTTGCCCACTCATAACCAAAACTGATAAACTGGAAAAGTATATTTCATCAGACTTGATTAGTGAAAAGAACAATTACTTATCGGGAATAAAAAAGGATATACTTCTTAGAGCATCAGCATTTCTATTACTGAAAGATTCAAAGGCATCGTTTAATATAGAGGGTGAAACTCCCCAAAATAATAGAGCCTTACGATGGGGGAGAGCAATTGGGCAAGCAGGAAAAGGTAATTTAACGAAGGATGAATTACTTCGGCTACAGCAAATTGTAATTGAGAATGACCGCTTTGTAAATATGGGCTTTAGGAAGGAAGGTGGATTTGTTGGAGAACATGATAGAATAACTCAAAGCCCAATTCCGGAACATATAGCGGCACGACATGAGGATTTAGAAGTTTTGCTGGATGGTCTTATTGAAACGCATAATCTTCTTCTGAAAGATGAGATAAATGCAGTTCTAATAGCTGCAGTAATAGCATTCGGATTTGTATTTATTCATCCGTTTGAAGATGGGAATGGCAGAATTCATAGATACTTGATTCATCATATTTTGGCAAAAAAAGGTTTTACTCAACAGGGAATAATATTTCCGGTTTCTGCATCAATTCTAAATCATATTGAAAATTATAGAGAAGTTCTTGAGTCATACTCTCGACCTTTATTAGAATTAATCGAGTGGGATGAGACAGAAAAGAATAATATCAAAGTACTGAATGAGACAATAGATTATTACCGATATTTTGATGCTACAAAACATGCCGAATTTTTATTTGAATGCGTACAAGATACCGTAAAAAATATAATTCCAAGTGAAGTTCAGTACATAGTTAACTATGATGCATTTAAACAAGTCTTAGATGATGAGTTCGAGATGCCGGATAAAACAGTGGCTTTGTTAATTGGATTTTTGCAACAAAACGATGGGAATCTTTCAAAGAGGGCAAGAGAAAAAGAATTTAGGCAATTAACTGATGAGGAAGTATCTAATATAGAAAGTATCTATAATAGTATTTTCACATAATAAAGGAATGCTGAAAAAGTAGGGTTCAATAAAAACCTGATTCATTATAGCCATTTTTTAGTCATCACTTCTCAAATTTGATTAAACTTCACCGATAGCTAAAAAAACTTGGTTAGTTTTTACAAATGAAATAGCTTTTTTATGCAACCCCAAGTAGAGCGAGCGTTAATAAAAATACGTTTAACTTCTATTCCACCTCTTATCTCAAATTTGACTATTTTTTACCTTTTCAATTGAGCAACATCATGATAAATCCATCAGACATACTCAAAAAATATTTTGGCTACTCTGAATTTAGGGGTGAGCAAGAAAATATAATTAATAGACTACTTTTAGATAATGGTCATGCGCTTGTTTTGATGCCGACCGGCGGCGGAAAATCTCTTTGCTACCAAATACCCGCATTATTGTTTGAGGGAGGGACAATTGTTATTAGTCCTTTAATTGCTCTTATGCAGGATCAGGTTGACGCTCTAAAGAAAAAAAATATTCCGGCAGAATTTATAAACTCTACAGTTAAACCTGCACAAAGAAAAGAACGACTACAAAAGTTTGTTGATGGAAAAGTTAAACTCCTTTACGTAACTCCCGAACGATTTAGAAAAACAGAATTTGTTGAGGAAATAAAAAAGACAAAAATTTCACTGCTTGCTGTTGATGAAGCACATTGTATTTCGGAATGGGGGCATGATTTTCGTCCCGACTACTCACGCATAGCTGAATTTCGGGAAATAATGGGGAATCCATTAACAATAGCGTTGACAGCAACAGCAACCCGCGCTGTGCAGAAGGACATTATTAACAAATTAGGTCTGAGCAAAGATGAAATTAAATTGTTTCATCAAGGAATACAGCGCCCCAACCTCAGGCTTGATACTGCGGATATTTTTGAAGAAAAAGATTCTTTCAATGAAATTTATAAAGTACTTGATAAATACAAAGGTCCCGGTATAATTTATTTCTCTCTTATCAAGACACTTGAATATTTCTCGGAGAAGATTGGCGATAAAGGATACAAACATGGAATATATCACGGCAAGCTGGAAGCAAAGAAAAGAAAACAAACCCAGCGCAATTTTTTAGCAGGTAAAGAAAATCTGATTTTAGCTACAAATGCCTTTGGTATGGGAATAGATAAACCGGACATTCGGTTTGTGCTGCATGCCGAAGTCCCCGGTTCAATTGAATCTTATTACCAAGAAATCGGTAGAGCGGGACGGGATGGAAAAGACTCTCTATGTAAACTTCTTTACAATCAGCAGGATCTCTACACTCAAATGCAATTTATAAAATGGTCTAATCCAAATGCCGAATACTATTCGCGTGTATTTGATATTTTGAAAAGCGATTTGAATGCCGTCAACTCTATGGGGGTTGAGTATCTCCGCGAACAGTTGAGCTTTAAAGATAAAAATGATTTTAGAATTGAAACTGTCCTATCAATGTTGGACCGTTACGGGGTGATTGAAGGAAGTCCGGAAAATAAAGATTTAACAATAGTCGGGGATCTCCCTGATGAACTTCAAGATGATGAACGGTTGGAAGAAAAACTTTTAAATGATAATAAGAAACTTCTTGCTGTTGTAAATTATTTCAAATCGACTACATGCCGACGGATATTTATTTCAGACTATTTCGGATTCCCTGGTGAGACACCTTGCGGAAATTGTGATGTCTGTAATTGATATACTATTATGTAAATTGAGTTTTTTCACTATGTAATCACTCACAAAAATTTTTACTATTGTAGAACTTAATAAGTGATTGATAATCTAATCAAAGGAATTAACAAAATGACAAAACATAAAATCTATACAATGAGCTTCGCAAGTGTTTATCCACATTATGTCGCAAAGGCAGAGAAAAAAGGACGCACAAAAGCAGAGGTTGATGAAATTATCCGTTGGCTGACAGGATATAGTCAGAATAAGTTTGAAGCCCAACTGAAAAAGCAAACGGACTTTGAGACTTTCTTTGCGGAAGCTCCAAAGATGAATCCATCACGAGCTTTAATTAAAGGTGTAGTTTGTGGGATTAGAGTAGAAGACATCGAAGAACCTTTGATGAAAGAAATTCGCTACCTCGATAAGTTGATCGACGAGTTAGCGAAGGGAAAAGCTATGGATAAAATTTTGAGGAAAGCATAAATTTTCAGGTATGGAGATCCTGAAGGTTATTTTGAAAAATCTCCATGCATTGTAACATTCACTAATTATCGCAATCCAATTCTCATCCCATCTGTATAAAAATGTATCGATATCCCATGAGTATCTTATACTTAAATGTATTGATGAATCGAGTAGAAAGATTCTGTCTTCACTAAAGCCATAAACAACGACCCAATTTTCAAAGTTGTTGTTAGTGGACAATAATCAAAATGCTTAATTCTTCTTTGATTACAAAATCGACAAAGTTGTACGGTTTTTCTTGCAATAATAATCTACCTTCTATATATTTACACATACTTGGTATATCAAGTATACTTAATAGAGCGAAAAATGGCAGAAAAACTCAAATTCAACGATCCAACACCCCTTTATGAACAAATTCAGATTGATATAAAGAAGCGAATTGATTCAGGCGAACTCAATGTTGGTGATCAAATCGGTTCTCAAAATGAACTTGCTAAAGAATATGATGTAAGTATAATTACAATTAAAAAAGCTCTGCTGAATTTGGTAAATGAAGGAATTTTATATACCAGAGTTGGAAAAGGAACTTATGTCGCTGAACCTAAAATCTCGGGGAAAAAATTCTCTAATCAAAAAACTATTGGACTGGTTCTTAGAGATCTTAAGCATCCGTTCTTTTCGATGATAGTTCAAAGTATTGAAGAGGAAGCATATAATCTTGGTTATACACTTGTTCTTACCAGTTCGTCAAACAAGATAGAAAAGGAAGAGTATCAAATAAAGAATTTTAAAAGTATGGGTGTAGACGGATTAATTATTGCATCCCTATCACTTGAATACACGGCTACAAATTACATTCAAAAACTTCATGATGATAAATTTCCTTATATAATGATTTCTTATATGCATGATCCGCAATATTGGTTTATAGGTTCTGATCATGAGTTTGGCGGTTATTTGGCAACCGAACATTTAATTAAAACCGGATATAAACGAATTGGTTATGTTCATATAGGTAGAGGTAATCTGCTTAGTGAAGTAAGAAAAAACGGATACTCCCGGGCATTAATGGATTACGGTATTTCATTCGATTCAAAACTTATTTTTTCCTTGAGAAAGGAACAATTCGATTCAGGTGAAGATAGAGTAGAACTTGGTTATGAATTCGGTAGTGAATTTATTAAGATGAAACAAAAGCCGGAAGCACTTTTCTTTTATAACGATTCAACTGCATTGGGATTTATTAAATCACTCAATGAACATAATATTAAAGTGCCGAATGACATAGCTATTGTTGGTTATGATGACATTGAGCTATCAAAATTTGCATCGGTTCCTCTTACAACAATCCGCCAGCCGGTTAGTAAAATAGGGTCTCAAGCCGTACAAATAATTCATAGACGAATAAATGGAGAAGATGTAACAAACAGAACTATTTATCGTCCCGAACTTGTGATTCGAAATTCATGCGGGTCAAATGTCCTTTCGAAAAATAATCTTATAAATCAACAACAAGAACCAAAAGGAATCTGATTACATAATGATATTGATTGATAAGAAATATAATTACGCACTTAAACGATTACTTAAAATAGTCTTAAGTACTATTATCATTTTACTGATGATTTCTTGTGATTCAGATATATCGGTCAAACATTTGAAGATTGGACATGGATTGGACAGGACACACCCAGTTCACCTTGCAATGGAATTTCTTGCCGATAGAGTGTACGAAAAGTCAAACGGAAAAATTGAAATAACCGTTTATCCCAGCCAACAGCTCGGAACCGAAAGAGAATGTTTGGAATTACTCCAAATTGGTAGTCTTGCAATGACAAAGGTTTCAGCATCTGTCTTGGAAGGATTCGCTCCCAATTTCAAAGTATTTTCTCTTCCTTATATTTTTAGAAGCGACGAACATAAATTCGCTTTTTTTGAAAGTGATTTAGCGATGGAATTACTTCGGAGTCCGAAAGAGTTTTGGCTTAGAGG
>DSBF01000032.1 GCA_011049495.1 Ignavibacteria bacterium | reverse complement strand
ATTAAATTCTGCCCTATCATCATCTTTAATCAATGAAAGAAAAGGTTTTTTCTCAAGATCATTCTTAGTAAATCCGAGAGTTCTAATAACGGATTCATTTGCATATGTTATAAATCCATCTGCATCAGTAATAAAAATCAAATCGCTGCTGTTTTCAAAAGCGGATTTAAAGACTTTTATTTTTTTATTATTCTTTACTGCATCGGTTACATTCTTTACAATATTTATATGAGCACTTTTACCTTTAAAATCGAGCGGTGACTTACTGATTTCTACAATAACTGAAGAACCATCTTTCTTTTTATGACGCCAAGGACCGGTAAATTCGTTTGTTTGTGATTTTCTATTTGTGCTCTCAAGTAAAGTTTGTATATCCTCAGGCGCATAAAGATCTGTAAGGTCCATATTCATAAATTCATTTTTGGAATAACCATACAGTTTTATAGCAGCATCATTGACTTCAAGAAATTTTAAGTTCTCCAAATCATAGATGAACATTGGCTGAGGGCTAATTTTCATTATCGCGTCATACATTTTTAATATTCCCGCTGTTATTGAATCTACCTTTTGTTTTTCAATAAAAAGGAAAAGAATTTCTGATGTAATATTTGATTCATCATAGCTTCTTAATGCAAGTAATTCAACTAATTCAGAGATTTTCAGAGTTATCTTTTCAGTTTTGTCATTAGATAAGAATTTTTTTATCTCCTGTAAAACTTCCTCTTCCTTAAAGATTTTAAGAATTTCGTTATTTGTTAACTCAGTTTGTCCGCTAATATATTTTTGTACACCATCATCAAATGTTTTTACAACTCCTTTCGGGTCTGTTAGTATATAATTAAGTCCGATATTTTTCACTAACTCAAGTAACTTTTTCTCATTGCCATAAGCTGACTTATCTTTAGTTTGCGTTGGTTGAGAAATACCTATTAAAGCCACTACGTTATTATCAACATCAACAATTGGGAATTCTACTATTTCGTATGAATTACTGCCGTATGGTGAAGAAGAAGACATCCCGTCAATTACAACCGAATTTGTAGTTTCGAAAATATAAGTATCAATTGTTGAGTAAAGTTTATTCTGGAAGTGAGGCAATACATCTTTTTCAAATCTTCCTTCTAATTGTTTGGCTTTTACACCAAGTACAGTAGCAAATTTCTGATTAACTAAAATATAGCGGCGTGTATTATCTTTAATCCAAAAGAATCCATCTAGTAAATCTATTTGTTTTTGAATTTTGGCTTTACCAATAAATGTAAACGGGAAAGCTGATTTAATCGATTGAATAATTTCAAATAATTTATCATCATGAATTATCTTACTCATATCTTCGGTAACAATCGTAAATCTACGAGACTCTTTCTTTCCTTTGTTATTGTTAAGTAGCCTAATCGTAGTAATAAATGTTTTTTGAACTTCATCCGTAAATGGAACAACTGATAACTCATATTCATCCGAGTGTTCGGCTTTTTGAGTGAGAATATTTTCCTTTACGCTTTTTTCATATGTTTTCGATTCATAGAGTAGTCTCTCCAAGACAGATGAAAATTCTTTATCCAGTACTTCAAAAATGCTGGTATTAAAAGTTACATCCGGTAAAAACTTTTTTCCTTTTTGATTAAAATCAATTACACGCCCGTCATCATCCAATATAAATGTTGGGAACGGTATTAAATTCTCTAAAATAGTTAATATGTTCTTGTCAATTGTCATTAGTTAAAAGGCGTTGTGATTGTAACTTCGTTAGAATAATTTGAGTACTGTTGTGTATTAAGTAAAGCCCTAACTCTAAAAGTATATTGAGTATTAGCATCTAAATTTGTATCGGTATAAAAAATAGTAGCTCCGGTTCCGACAGCTCCGCCAATAGTACCTACTAAAGAGAATTCATTTTCTGATGGGAATGAATTTCTTTTACGTTCAATGAAATAAACAAATTCGTTTTCGAAAATATCATTCCATTGAAGTACTGCAGAATTTCGAGTTATTGATGCTGCCGGTATTGATAATACTAAAGTACCTGTATGACCCCGAGTGCTGACTTCATTTGAAAAATCAGAATTGAGATTCCCTTTAAACGCTCTAACTTTGAAGAAATATTCATTATTTACAGGGTCCGGGACAGTTACAGTAATGCCATAAACTCCTTTACCCTCTTTAGGACCGTAAGTAGCGTAAGAAGAATAATTGCCCGAACTCCCTACTTTGCTGAACACAGTAAAACCATCTTCATCGTCAGAATTATCATTCCAAACAAGCGAGAATTGATTTGCAGAACCATGCACGTTAAATATTTGCAGCGTAGTCGGTTTCGCCGGTGGAAGTTCAGGAACAAATACATCATCTATGTTACTGTATGGTGTGTAAAAACCTTGTGTAGTTAAATGACGGGCTCGATAATAATAAGTAGTACCGACAACAAAATTTGAATCCATAAAAACATTATCATCAGCAGTTGTGTTTCCTACTTGAACGAAATCTCCTGTATTCCCTTCTCTACGCTCAACAAAAGTTCCTACTTCCTGGTTAGTATTATCAGTCCACCTAACAACAATCATTCTCAATTGATTATCAAATTGTGCAATTAGATTAGTAGGAGCAGGTACATCTGCCGCCGCCGTTGTTGCCGTTGCGATATTTGACCAAGCACTTTGAGAAGTACTATTAAATGACGCAATTCTGTATGAATAAGTAGTACTCGCCAATAAACTTTTATCTGTGTATTCTCTTGCTGTTGGGGCAACAACAGCAACTTGTTCAAAATTACCGGTGTTGGGATTAGTACGTTGAATTCTAAAACCGAGTATATTTACTTCATTACTTTCCCAGGTTAACAGTATCTGACTCGCACCTAACGCTTGTGCTTGCAAGTTAAATGCTTCTCCCCCTGTGGTACTAACTTCGTTACTGAAAGCAGAATTCCCGTATCTATTAACAGCTCTAACTTTATAGTAATATGTTAATAATTCAGACAGACCTATGTCGTTAAAACTAATTGTATTTTTAGGTAATGTTCTATATAGATTATATTCTTCGTTCGTTCCGACTCTCCTCCATAATTCATAGTTATCTTCAGTTTTTGAATTATCATCCCAGAAAAGATTTACAGAACCGGTAGAAATTTTTGTTAAAACTAAATTGGTAGGAGCAGGAGGTGCTTCTAATGTTTCTACAACCGGAAGATTTTTTTGAACTTCACTTGTTCCGTATTTACCCGCAATATTTCTTACATTAACAAAATAATCAATTTTAGTACCCAACAATGTAGAGTCAACGTTTAGATATATATCTGTATTCGATCCGCCGGTTGCTTCAAAATCTTCGACAAATCTACCGGATTGACTCTCGATAATGACTTCAAATTGATCTAGTCCTTCGCCTCCCGGATAATCAGAAGCTTCATAATATATTTTATTACTTCCTACTTGCACAGTATCACCTGATGTTGGACTGATAATTCTAATAGTTGGTCTGGTTGACTGAGTTTCAGTAATGTTTTCGACACATGAAAACATTAATAGAGTCGAAAGCAGAATGATTAAATTAACTTTCATCATTTTGTTGGTTACCGGTTAGTTTTTCAAACCGGTAATTTAATGAATATTTTCTTAACCGATATATAAATACCATATACTCTTAAAATAAGTCTACATTGGAAGTATATTTTCAAAGTCAATCAAAAATATTCTGGTTTCATTTGGTTTTAAATTTTTGATATACATGTAAAGCGCATTTGATTCTTTATCAAATTCATAAACGGGAATATCTGTATTTATAATTTCAGAGCTGACATTAACATTTCTAACAGGTTTATTAATATTTACTTCAGCAACAAACTCTTCTACAATAACATCGCTCGGATTTGTAACTTCAATACTAATTCTTCTTTTACTTCTCCATTCATATCTAACCTCAATGTTCCCTCTTCTTTTCCACCATGATAATATTTCGTCTACAGATGTTAACCAAAGGTTATTTTGTTTTGCATATTTAACAATATCATTGATAACATCAACATACTGAGGTTGAAGTTGATATTCAGTATGAACTTTTAAAATATATAAACCCCCTTCAAACAACAGTCTATTTATATCTTCTTCGTAAGTGTAAAGTTGGAAATTTCTGTCTCTAAGTCCGTACTCACCAATAATCTTACGATCATCTCGTGCAGTTTTAGTAAAAATTAACATTGGCTGTTCATTTCTAAATATAGTTTTAGGTACAGACCTATCTGTCAGCGAATCAGTAACCATATAGTTATAACCGTATTTTGCCATTCCTAGCATAGTATTATCATCAAAATAACCATATTCTGGCATCAACCCGTTTACATTTGTCCCGGAGATTGATTCAAGAGTATCTTTTGCAATTCCCATATTCGTGAATTGCAGTTGTTGATCATACAGAGAATTCAATGTATCAAAAGGTGATTCAAGAAATCCGATGTCTACAATGGCACCCAAATCAACTTTCCCGGCAATAGATTTAATTAATGAAGGATATGTTATTGCAGTTTGCGGTCGCACAAATACTGATGCCGGAAGTTTATGACGATTAATAATTGGTAACACATTATTAATATTATAAGGTTGCTCATTAATAATCGGGACAAGTATCATAGCGGCATCATACGGTGCCGGCCAATCTTTAATGTTTGCAGTAGGTTTATACATCAACCAATTGATACTGTTGTTAAATAATTTTTCGAAATAGATATAATCTTCTTGTTCGCCCAACACAGAATTTAGTTCAAAACCGTACCAAACAAATCTTCCTTTGCCATAAGTACCATAAGCTATTCCCGCACTTCTTTTAATCTCTTCCATTACAAGTCCGGATTCACGAATGAAATCATACCAAAAGCTAACCTGTGTAGTTCTCGGTTCAAGAACTTCGGCATAAATTGGTCTATCCCATGTAGCAATCTTAAGTGTATAACCAGTAGGTATACCGGAAGTTAGCGGCAGATTTCCTCTTAAAGTGTGTACTTTCCTTTCAAAATCACGAGGATGAATTTCTTTGTAAAAATTCATTCCAAACACTTCTGTAAAAAATTCCCATCCTCTCCACTTTGCTTCATCAGAGAAAGTTGCAATTCCACTTGTAACAAAAATACTTCCACCTCTTTCGAGATATTTTTTGATTTGTACAAGTTGTTTATCACTCATTGATTTAGCAGCCGGAAGAATAATTAGCGGATAATCAAAATGTTCTCCAAGCTCAATCATTTGGTCGCTGATAATATCGTAATTCAACTTAGATGCTTTAATAAAAATTTCCCAAGTATCGATATTATCACTAATCCAAGTACTACCTTGCGGAAGCATGTTTTGTGTATATTCGGAATAAAGTATTGCGGCTTTTTTCTGTTTATCCCAAGTAAAAACACTCAGGTTTTTCTTAGAAGGTAAAATTTCGGATACTTCATAATTACCGTAAACATTTTTCACAACAAGCATAAAAATTAGTATAGCTGCAGCTAATAAAACTAGCCCGCTTAGAAAAATAATAAGGTAATTAACCCTAAGACCTAATTTTGATCTTTTTACCGCCACTTAAGTTGATCCTCTTTTTTCTTTCTTTCGATTTCTTTAGTCGGTTCAACATAACCTTCTTTTGTATAACGCATAAACTTTTTTCTTTCTGAAGTAGAATACCTATCCTCAGAGGATGTCGCATATCTTCCGCTTGTTCCGGTTGGTGGAGGTGGAGAAGAAACATAAGTCGGTCTCATCTCAGGACCGGATTGAGCTCTCTGTTGTTCATACATTGGGCTCCTTTGGTACTCTGTAACTCTATCTCTTGTAGGATAAGGTTCTTCATATGTTCTGCGCATTCCTGCACCGGTATGCTGCTCGGCAATAACAGGAGTTGGTGAAATAAGTTCTGCCGGTATGCTGGAAGGTTGCGGTGCCTGTGCCACTTTGCCTTTACGCTCACGAATCTTATAAAGAATATAAGCTCCCACAGCAAGAATAAAAGTTGATATTGTGGCAACAAGAACTATTAAAGAAAGTATTGGAATTAATTCCATAATTCACTCCAATTAAATATTAAACTTTTTTATTTCTTACACCAATCGATGGTGATTTAGCAATCACGGTTTGTGAACTACTTCCGGATCTTTCAAGTTTACCCCAAGTCATACTAATACCGAGAAACTCTTCAACAGTAGCCATAGCTTTTGTAATGTCGATCAATAAAATAAATATTAATCGGTAAAATATTGAATAAGGAACTAACCTAAATTCTTCTCTTTCAGCTGCAATGCAATAAATAGCTGCCATCATATCAAGCAGCATTATTCCAACCCACCAGAAAAATACTAAACTCGACATTCCGTAAAATGCAGCAACAATAAAGAATAAATTTGCAAATATATTCATTGCCGGCCATACAAGAGCTTCGTAGAACATTGACCATAGGATAAGTGTATTATTAAAATTAATTGTAGGATTTAGTATGTGTTTTTTATGTTTACGAATCGCTTGTAATATTCCGCGAGTCCAACGATATCTTTGTTTAAGAAGTTGATGAAGTTTAACCGGTGCTTCAGTAAAAGCCATTGCATTTGGTTCATAGTTAATCTTCCATCCCTTTTCAAGAATTTTCAGAGTAATATCAGCATCTTCTGCAAAAGTATCACTTGAATAATAACCTGCATCTCTTAACGCACTTTTTCTAAAAATTCCTATAGGACCTGGAATGATATTGACCATCTTAATAAATCCTTGAGCGCTTCGAGGCATATTGAGACCTTCAACATATTCAAGCGCTTGTAAATCGGTTAATATACGTTTTCTATTTTCTACTTTTACATTACCGGCAACCGCACCAACGTTGGGGTCAATAAAATGTCTGATTCCCATTTTCAATGTATTGGATGATAATTGTGAATCTCCATCCATGCAAAGAACAAATTCAGCTTCTGAATACTGAATACCGGCATTAAGAGCTTTGGATTTCCCGCCATTTGGTTTATTGATTAAACTAACTTTTACCAACGCTGTTCT
>DSBF01000577.1 GCA_011049495.1 Ignavibacteria bacterium | reverse complement strand
GCACAGAATATTGGTTCGGTATTATACTCATCTGATTTGGATGGAACAAAGTATAACTTTATTTCGGACGCAGCCTCAAGAATTTTCGGATACGAAAGCGATGATATACAATCGAATAAAGTTTCGCTAATCAGAAAAATAAATCCAAAGTATATTTCAGACTTTAAAAAGTTTATTGAAAAATTAAAACTCGGTGAAAACGCCGTTGTTGAATATCAAATGAAAGATGGAAGAGACAATGATCTTTTTGTTAGGCATACCGGGTTCCCTATTAAAGAAAATGGAAAAATTGTTCGTGTTGTTGGCTCCATTAGTAATGTTACTGATGAAATTGAATACCGTAATAAACTTGAAAAATCAGAAGAACGTTTTAGATTGTTAATCGAAACAGCTGAAGATCTAATTTTTACTTTGGATAGCAACGGATATTTTGTTACTGTAAATACGCTTGGTGCAAGATCATTAGGGTTCACACCCGAAGAACTTATTGGTAAGCATTTTCTAGAATTTGTTGACGAAGAAAATAAATCTAATGTAGCTGTTGCATTTCAAGAAATTTTAAAACAAAAAGAATTAACTTCATTCGAAGTTCGCTTTATTGATAAGTTTGAAGAGATTCTAACATTCGAAATAAATGCTAGAAATCTAAAATCGGGTGATGAAACAATCGGTTTAATCGGTTTTGGAAGAAATGTTACAGAAAGAATTAAAAACGAATCAAAACTAAAAGAACTCAATGCCAAGCTGATTGAAGCAAATAGAATGATTTCAATTGAACAAGATAGAACTAAGCAGCAGTTGACAGTACTTGACGAGTTGAACAAATTAAAGAATGAATTTATTTCCAACATTTCCCATGAATTACGAACCCCGTTGGCTTCAATTGTGGGGTTTGCCGAAACATTAGTTACCGATAAAGATTTACCATCTGAAATAGTTGAAGAATTTAGTGGAATTATATTATCAGAAGGGAAAAGATTGGCAAGGCTGATTAATGACATTCTGGATTTTTCAAAACTTGAAACGGATACAAATGCTCTTGAAAAAACTAATTTCGATATTATTTTAGTACTTAATGAACTTGCTGATAGATGGGGTAAAATAGCCGAAGAAGAAGGATTAACATTTTCGTCAGAAATTCCAGGAACTGAAATTATTATTAATGCCGATAAAGAAAGAATACAAAAGGCAATTAATAATCTACTTTCTAACGCCGTTAAATTTACGCAGAAAGGGGGAAGGGTAACTCTAATGGCAAGAGATTTTCTGAAGGAAGTAGAAGTTATAATTAGCGATACGGGTGTTGGAATTCCCAAAGGAGATATCCCGAAACTTTTTCAGAAATTCAGCAAAGTAGGAAAAACAAGCACACAAATTCCGGGTGCCGGTTTTGGATTAACTACTGTAAAGCAAATTGTCGACTTGCATGATGGCTTAATTAAAGTATCAAGTGAACTGAATAAAGGCTCAACTTTTATTGTAAAACTTCCCAAAAGCAGCAGGAGGTAACTATTGGACAAACTCATTTTTATTGTTGATGATGAAGAATCAATTCTAAAACTTTTAACTCACTGGGTAAAAAGTAAATGGGGATATAATGTCAAAACATTTACAAAAGGAAACGATGCTCTTAACTGTCTATCTGAAAATCCCAGCTTAGTTTTGCTTGACATAATGCTGCCGGATATTAATGGAAATGAAGTATTAAAAAAGATAAAGTCCGTTAATGAAAATCTACCGGTTATAATGCTATCTGCTCAAGGAAGTGTTGAAGTAGCAATCGAATCAATACGTTTAGGGGCGTATGATTATTTCCCCAAACCTATTGATCAAAATAGATTGGAACCTGCTATTAAAAATGCTTTGCGAAATTATGAATTACTTCAGAAAGTAAATGAGCTTCAAGATAATCTTCAAAAAGAATATAGTTTTGACAACATTATTTCTTCCGACAACAACATGCAGAAGGTATTCAGATTAGTATCGAAAGTTTTAGATAACGACATTACGGTACTTATTGAGGGTGAGTCGGGAACAGGTAAAGAACTTGTTGCCAGAGCAATTCATTATAACGGAATAAGAAAACATAAACCGTTTATTGTTGTTAATTGTGCGTCAATTCCCCGTGAACTTCTAGAGAGCGAACTGTTTGGTCATGAAAAGGGTTCTTTTACCGGGGCTCATCAAAGAAAAATTGGGAAGTTTGAACTTGGTAATGGAGGCACCATATTTCTCGATGAAATTGGTGAAATGGAAATGGCGTTGCAAGCCAAAATTCTTAGAGTAATTCAGCAGAAAGAGTTTGAAAGAGTCGGAGGTACCGAAACAATTAAAACAGATGTAAGAATTCTTTCGGCTACCAACAGGGATCTTAAAGAGGCTGTCGATAACAAAGAGTTCAGAGAAGATCTTTATTACAGACTAAGTTCATTCCCGATTATGGTCCCGCCGTTGAGAGACAGACGCGGTGATATTATTATTCTTATTGACCACTTTATAAATAAGTTTAATGAAAAATTAGGAAAGCAGATAAAAGGTTTTTCGAAGAGTGCGTTAAAGTATTTGTATGATTACGATTGGCCGGGCAATATAAGGGAACTTGAAAATCTAATTGAACGATGCATAATCTTATCCGATCAAAATGAAATCGACCATAGTATTCTTCCGGCACATATAATTAGCAGAGATTCTTCAACAACTTTAAACAGCAATCACGGACCACTCTTTGGAGAAGAATCTGCTGTGATACCATTCGAAAGATTAAAAGAAGAAGCAATTAAGCATGCAATTAAAGTAACAAACGGCAACATTGTTGAAGCCGCAAAAAAATTGAATATAGGAAGAGCAACACTTTATCGGTTAATGGATAAATACGGAATCGAATCAAACAGATAAAAACAATGGTGAAATAAATGATAATTGAAGAAAGAATTGGAGATGTTATTGTTGAAATTGTTAACGTTGAACGAGCTTCAGTAAAAGAAGCCGACGAACTTAAAACAAAATTGATAGATGCAATTGATGACGGTTATAAAAAGATTATTATTGATTTATCCGAATGTGATTTTGTTGATTCATCTTTTTTGGGAGTTTTAGTTAATTCACTAAAAAAAGTTGTTAAGCTGGAAGGAGATTTAAAGTTGGTTGGGTTTCGCCCGGCAGTAAGAGCTATGTTCGAACTTACCCGTCTTTTTAGAGTTTTTGAATCCTTCAGCAATTTACAAGAAGCTGTTAAAAGTTATACTCATTAGAGAATTATAATGACCGAAGAATATAAAATACTTTTAGTGGAAGACGAAGCAAACGTTGCCAAATTATTCTCTTATAATCTTCAAAAAGTCGGCTTCAAGTGTGAGGTTGCAGTCAATGGCGAAGAGGGATTTGAAAAGGCACTTGCAAATAATCCAGATTTAATAATCAGTGATATTATGATGCCTGTAATGAACGGATTTGAATTCAGAAGAAAACTTTTGGATCATCCGGAATTACGAAAAATTCCTTTTGTGTTTTTAACCGCCAAAGGTGAAGATGACGATATACTTGAAGGATATGAACTTGAGATAGAAGATTATATTATCAAAACATCCACACCGCAAATTGTAATTGCAAAAGTAAGAGCCATTTTACAAAGTAAAAAGAAAGAAAGAGCTAAAACAGTTGAGGAAGTACAAAAAGCTGCCGGCTCTATGGGCGCTAAAGTTGTGCCATCCGAATTCCCCAAATTTGAAGGGTATGAAATCAAACATTGGCATGTTCCGTTTGAAGAAACACCCGGAGGAGATTTTATTGACTATGTAAATGTGAATGATGATTATCTTGTTGTTGTCCTCGGCGATGTAATGGGTAAAAAATGGGGTGCATGGTATTTTGCCGTTGCCTATGCCGGTTATGTTAGAAGTGCAATCCGGTTTGCTATTGAATCAACCGGAGCAATTAAAGCAGGCGAAATTGTTCAGAGCGTTAATAAGTCTATTTTTAAAGATGAAAGACTTTCCGATGTGTTTGTTACGCTTTCAATTATTCTTCTCAACAAAAAAGAAAGGACAGCACATTACAGCGGCGCCGGTGATCTTCCAATATTTGTATGTAAGAATCAAGAAGTTGAAGTAATTAAATCAAACGGACTTCTGCTTGGATTTAATGAAGTCGGAGATTATCAAGATATTACTGTTGAATTGCAGCAAGATGAATTTATTTATATGATCTCAGACGGCATTCTCGAATCAAGAAATCCAAGTACCGGGGAACAATTCGGAAAAGATAGATTAATAGAGGTTATTCGGAGAATAAAACCAACCGATGATTCCGTTGAAAAAATAAAACAAGCATTTTCTGAATTTACTGCAAACAAATATGAAGATGATGTTAGTCTTCTATGTATAAGGGGGCTCCCGAACTAATTGTAAAAATCTTTTAGTTTTGTTTTAAGATATTCAAAATGTTCTTTAGCAACGGTCACCTCTCTGTACATTTCTAAAATTTTATTTTCGTCTAATTTATCCAAATCTTCTTCTCTTGGAAGAATTATTAGTCCGCTCATATCAACAGCGGCTGGACTAACCATAATTTTTTTATTTCCTTCTTCAAAGTAAAAGCTTGGTCTATGCTTCTTCCTTAAATAAACGATCAGCTTCCATTTTTTATTTTCGTATAAGCAAAGTAAATTCATCATAGGCTCAGTGGTATTTGAACTGACGGTTTTCATAACATTATTTATAATAGAAAAACAATTCAGTATCTCAATCGATTCATTAGATTCAATAACTAAAATATTACGGTTGGTTAGTTCAAAACAATTTATGTTAATTCTTTTCCTGTCGATTGATAAGCTGTTTTTGATAATTCCCCTTTTTGAAATCTGTTCGAGTATCGGGAATGATTCTTTATTTCCCATTTGAAAATGCAAATGATCTGGGATAGAAGCGCCGCAAGCAGGTCCGTTATAAAAAACAATATACTTTTTACTTACATCACGTGAAATTAGAAGTAAATCATTTAAGTAAAATAATATTGACTGCGGAACGTGTTTGCTTTTGACAATAGTGAAATGCTTGTTAAATATAGGATAAGGATTTAGTAAAAAGTTGTACTCTTTATAATATTTAATATAACGTTGTTCATCGGGAAGATTGGTCTCACAAAGAATACATTCTGTTTCAGGAGTGGTTTTTTTAACATCGGCAGAAGTAGAAATAATTCGCTTTGGGTTAACTTGAACCATGCATGAAGTTCCGTCAATTATAATATCTTTGGTAATCGTATAAGATAAGTTTGCATAATTATCGGCGGCAAATTTCCAATTAGTTAATTGATGTTCATATAACGCATCAATTCTATCTAAGAATGAATTTCCCTTTAGGAATTTTTCTAATTCTTTTTCAGTTAGTAATGGATTCTTCATTTGTTGTTCATCTTTATACGTGCAGCAATTTCTAATGATCTTATTTTGTCTTTATAGTAATTGTTTCTATTTATTTTATCGATGGAAAGGTCAGAATCAGTATTTCCTTCCCATCTTCTGCAAGAATAAATTGATTCATAAATTCTGCTGATTTTATATTTTCTCGAAATTGCTAAAGTCACAGCATAATCTTCGCCGTAACTTGTGTTGGGAAATCCGATTTCTCTAACAACCGATGTATAAAATGCACGAGGCGCCCCTAGTCCGTTGATTCTTAGTTCATTATTCATTCCGTTTTCATCAGTCCATTCTTTATGGTCGATCAAACCGGGAGGAAGTTCGTTAAGATTGAAATCTGTCATTGTATAACTTCCTATAACCATCGCACATTTTTCGGCAAAGAATTTATTAACAATTTTTTCGATAGTATCTTCAGAACTGTAGAGGTCATCACTATCAAGTTGTATGGCGAACATTCCGCATTTTTCATTTTGAATTGCTAAATTCCAACAGCCGCCGATGTTTAATGTTTTTGATTTGGGAATAAGATGAATAATCCTTTCATGCGTGGAAGCATATTTTTCAATTAGTTCAGTCGTTCCATCAATTGAATGATTATCAACAATAATTATATTAAAATCATACTTTGTATTTTGATTAATGACGGATTCAATAGCACCTGCAATTGTCTTGACTCTATTCTTTACGGGAATAATAACAGAGGCGGTAAGGGAGAAGTTATCTTTCTTGAAAAAATCTATCTCTTTGCCTGGTCTAATATAAGCGCTAATTCTTTTTAGGTGTTCTGTTGCAGCGTATTCCATTTCCTTTTGAACTTCTCTGTTTTTAGGATCAACATAATCGAATTGCTTCTCACCTGATTTACGTAAATCTATCTCTTCATAACTATATAGATATTCCGGAATGTGCAGCAATTTGTACTTCTCGGAGATACGTAAGCGCATATCATAAAAAGCTGCATAAAGAAAATTATTTTGAGGAATATTTTCTTTTAATATCTCGGAGCGAATCAAAATTATTTTACCGAAATCAAAATCATCTCTTATGCTACCCATTTGATAATCAATTAAAGGATGATTTATGGAAACACCATTTTTGATTTCAACATAGTCGCTATAAACAAACACTGAATTGGAATCTTCTGCTACTCGCAATAATCGATCAATGGAATTATCAAATAAATTAACTTTTTCATTCGAAAAAATAAGAAGCAGATACTTAGATTTAGAATGCTCTGCCGTTAACTTTAAATCACGAGTATTAAACAAGTTTCTTGCTTCCAAAAGACACAAATTATTTTCTTTTAAAAGAGTTGTTTCGCCATAAACATATATTAAATCGACTAATTTGTGAGAGGATAAGAAATCGATCGTGTTGACCGACTTCGAACTGGATTCTGATGATATTAATACATCTACTTTTTGCATAAACAAAAATCATTTTTCAACAATAAACTAATTTATTAAAAATTTATAGAATAAGAAGACTATATGTTTAGGAAAGTTGAATGTTGTAAAAACTCAATATTCATGTTATCAAAATCATTAGGTAGGGAAAAATTATAATTTTGATATAAACAATAAAGTTAGTGATAAAATAAATAATGCGAAAACAGTTATTAAT
>DSBF01000289.1 GCA_011049495.1 Ignavibacteria bacterium | reverse complement strand
TTCTTAAAAGAATGAACCGCAGAGACGCAGAGGACGCAGAGAAAAGATAAAGAAAAGATAGAAATAAGGTAAAAGAAAAAGATTATGGTTGTTTTTCCTTTGCGCTCTTTGCGCCTTTGCGGTTTTCTTAAAAGAATCACCGCAGAGACGCGAAGGACGCAGAGAAAAGATAAAGAAAAGAAAGAGATTAGGGTAAAAAAAAAGATTGTTGTTTTTCCTTTGCGTTCTTTGCGCCTTTACGGTTTTCTTAAAAAAAAATGATCACGGTTTCTCACATAGTGGGCGCCCGCCCGCAATTCATCAAATACTTCCCTGTTTTCAGGGCCATGGAGCGGCACAATGAAAAGGCCGATGAAGCCGGCCGGATTCAGGATGTGCTGATCCACACGGGCCAGCATTACGATTACGCCATGTCGAAACGGTTTTTCGATGAATTCGGCCTGAAAGAACCGGATTATCATCTCAATGTGGGATCCGCTTCCCATGGCAAACAGACCGGCGAAATCCTGAAGAAAACGGAAGCCGTGCTGCGAAAAGTCAGGCCGGATGTCGTGATGGTATACGGAGACACGAATTCCACGCTCGGCGGCGCGCTCGCGGCGGTGAAGCTTCACCTTCCCGTGGCGCACGTGGAGGCCGGGCTGAGGAGTTACAACCGCCGAATGCCGGAGGAGATCAACCGGATCGCGGCCGATCACGTGTCTTCCATGCTGTTCTGTCCGGGCCGGGCCGCGGTGGAGAATCTGAAAAAGGAAGGGTTCACGAATGTGCTGAATGAGGGGAACCTGGTCGACGGCGCGGAAGCGGAACCGGGCCCCGGCCGGCCCGATGACGGCCGGCCTGTTGTCGTGAACAGCGGAGACGTGATGTACGACGTGTTTCTGCACGCCCGCGGCCTGGCCGCCGGGAAATCCCGAATTGTGGAAAAGCTGGGTCTGACCGGCAGGAGTTTCGGCCTGCTCACCCTGCACCGGGCGGAGAACACGGATGATCTGAAGCAGTTTCTCAAACGCGCCGGATTCGTGAAGCATGTTTTCAAAGAGCATCCCATCCTGTTTCCGGCGCATCCGCGAATCCGGAAGCAGGCGGAAGCGCATAT
Organism: Ignavibacteria bacterium; assembly: GCA_011049495.1. GTDB lineage: Bacteria > Bacteroidota > Ignavibacteria > Ignavibacteriales > Melioribacteraceae > SURF-28. The sequence continues at coordinate 5,956 of DSBF01000289.1, read as the reverse complement.
GCAGGCGTTCGGCCGTCACGTGACGCTTATCGATCCCGTGGGGTATTTCGATCTGCTCAGGCTGCTGGAAGCGTGTGATTTCGTGCTCACGGATTCCGGCGGTCTTCAGAAAGAGGCGTACTGGTCGCGTAAGCAGTGCGTGACGCTGAGGGAGGAGACGGAGTGGGTGGAGACGCTGGAGAGCGAGTGGAATACGCTGGCGGGGGAGTTTAAGGGGTTGTGGAAACCGGACCAGGGCGAAGACACGGTTTACGGGCACGGCCGGGCGGCCGAGGGGATTGTGGGGTTTCTTTTTAAATATTTTAATCATTGAGGTGTTTATGGCATTGTATTTAGTGACAGGAGGAGCGGGTTTTATCGGGTCCAACATTGTGGAAGCCCTGGTGGAGAAGGGGGAGGAGGTACGGGTTCTGGATAATTTTTCCACGGGCCGGCGGGACAATCTGACGTCATTTATGGATAAAATTGAATTATTCGAAGGAGATGTGCGCAGTTATCATATCGTGCACGAGGCTGTCAATGGAGTGGATTATATTCTTCACCAGGCGGCCCTGCCGTCGGTACCGCGGTCGGTGAAAGATCCGGTGACGACGAATGAGGTGAATGTCAACGGGACCTTGAATATTCTCAATGCGGCCAAAGATGCAGGGGTGAAGCGAGTGGTTTTTGCTTCTTCATCGTCTGTGTACGGTGACTTGGATGTGCTTCCCAAGACAGAAGACATGCTGCCCAAACCACTGTCTCCGTACGCGGTATCCAAGCTGGCGGGAGAAAAGTACTGTCAGGTTTTTACGCAGATGTACGGGCTTGAAACCGTCTGCCTGCGTTATTTTAATGTGTTCGGACCCAGGCAGGATCCGACATCCCAGTATTCGGCTGTGATTCCAAAGTTTATCACGATGATAAAGAACGACAAGCCGCCCACGATTTACGGGGACGGAGAGCAGTCGCGCGATTTTACGTTTGTAGAGAATGTGGTTCAGGCGAATCTCCTGGCGTGCGGTAATTGTGCTGAGGATTTATCAGGAGAGGTTTTTAATATTGCGTGCGGAAAACGTGTTACTGTTAATAAGCTGGTTGAGTCTGTTAATGAGATTATGGGAACAAGCGTTAAGCCTCAATACGCTGAACCCAGAATTGGGGATGTGAAGCATTCCCTGGCGAATATTAGGAGAGCACAGCAGATTTTAACCTATGAGCCTTCTTGCCAGTTCAATGAAGGGATCAAACTAACAATAGAATTTAATGAGAGGAAAATATGGTAAAAGAGTATCATGCGTCAATTATAATTCCTGCCTACAACGAGGAAATAGCAATCGGCAATCTATTAGATCAATTTAATAATATGGGACTGATAAATAAGTATGAAATAATAATAATCAATGACGGATCTACTGACAATACAAAAAGCATAGTTCAAAAATATAAAAATGTTATACTTGTTAATCATATTCAAAACAAGGGCTATGGAGCTGCTCTCAAAACAGGCATTAGAGTAGCTTCTATGGATAAAGTAATAATAATGGATAGTGACGGGCAACATAAACCAGATAAACTTGAAGAAATTGCCGAAAAACTTAATTGTTATCCTATGGTAATCGGAGAGAGAAATAAAAGTTCGTACAAGAAAATAAATCGGCAAATAGGTAAGCGTCTTATACGTGTAATTGGTGAATATCTAGTCGAACAAAAGTTGCCAGATTATAATTCAGGGTATCGTGGTTTTCAAAAAAAAATTATAATAAAAATGCTAAATATTATGCCTAACGGATTTTCGTTCAGCACAACTTCGACCTTAGCCTTCCTAAAGATGGGATATGAAATTGGTTGTGTCAACATACATGCAGGGCCGCGAGTGGGTCGCACAAGCAGTGTTAAATTTATAAAAGATGGCAGTAAAACTATTCTACTTATTTGTAGAATAATTATGCTTTTTAACCCATTGAAGATTTTTTTCCCATTATGTATGATAGGGGGGGTATCCAGTGTTTTATTAAGTGTTTATGGGATTCTTTTTTATTATCGTATACCAAACAGTGCGGTCATTTTATTCGTGTTTAGTATGTTACTGTTTTTCTTTGGGCTTATTGCCGACCAAATTTCTATGCTTAATATAAATGAAAATGCTGAAAGGTATTAATAGGATGGTATACAAGTGTAACCCTTGGTCTGACAAAGATGTCGAAAAACATTGGGATAATGTAGCGGACATTTATGTGAAAGAGAATAATATGATCAAAGAAGTGCATGATCAACGTTTCCTTCGTGCTATAAATTTGTTAAACCTAAACAGAAATAATAAGGTTTTGAATATAACCAGCCGTGATTGTGAAGCTGATGATTATATTCATGACCGTTGTCCAGAAACAGAAGTTCAAAATGCTGAGATATCATCGGGTTTGATTAGAGTTGCCCATGTTCTAAGGCCACACGTAAAACAAATTAAATTGGATAATTATTATTCTTTACCCTTTCAGTCCGATACATTCGATAAAATATTATCTTTGGAGACACTTGAGCATGTGGCTAATCCCAAAATGTTTCTTAAGGAATTGCACCGTGTTGCAAAATATGATGCAAGAATGGTATTGAGTTGCCCGTCGTCAACCTCTGAGATACCGTACCAAATATATACTAAAATTTTTGGCGGGCATGGTGAAGGCCCACACCGTTTTATGCTTTCAAGTGAAGTGAAGTTTTTACTAAGATTATCTAATTGGCGATTGATACATCATGAGGGTACATTGCTTTTTCCAATCGGGCCCAAACAGTTGAGGGATTTTGGTGAGAAAATTATAGCATTCTTTCAAAATACATTTATATCAGAGTTAGGAATTCGACAATTTTATGTCTGTAAAAAATATTGAATATTTAAGAAGTGTTTTTAAAAATGGGCTATGTACACGTTGCGGTACTTGTGTGGGCCTTTCATCGGGTGCGATAAGATTTATAGATATTGAGGAAAACTATAGACCCGAACAAGTGGGGGACTTGACAGATGAACTTGCCAACCGGATATGGACTGGTTGTAGTGCTAAGAAAATTCCAATGGCTTTACTCAACGAGTATTCATTCGGCCAAACAGAATCAAATAATGAATACATCGGATATTATAAAAAGCTTGGGATTGCATATGCAGAAGATAGCGAGATAAGGCGTAATAGTGCCAGTGGAGGGCTTTTATCCACCATTTTATTGTGGCTGCTTGAAACAGAAGAAGTTCAGGGCATAGTTACTACAAGGATGTCCAATACTAGCCCATGGAAACCAGAGACGTTCATTGCTACTAAAAAAGAAGAGGTTAAAAAGGCCGCACAAAGTAAATATCTAATAACATCGGTCAATCAAGTACTACCGCAGATTCAGGAATTTGAAGGCTGCCTTGCGTATGTTGGTTTGCCATGTCAAGTACATTCTATCCGTAAACTTCAAATCGCAAATGATCCTTCTGTCAAAAATATCAAATATATTTTTGGCCCCTTCTGTGGAAATACTTTACATTTTACATCAATCAAAATGTTGTTGCGCTCATATGGATATAAGGAGCATACAGGAATCGAATATTTGGCCTTCAGAGAGGGTGAATGGCCTGGCAAGATGGTTATTAATATGAATGATGGTAAAAAAATTGAGTTACCAAAATTCCATGCAAATTATTTGATTCCTTTCAGTATGATGAAACGATGTTTACTTTGTACAGATTTTACAAATGAACTGACAGATATTTCTGGTGGGGATGCATGGGCACCAGAATATGAAGAACGGGGGAAAGGGTTTTCACTTGCAATTGTAAGATCAAAAAGTGGCAATAGGTTATTTGAAAATTTGGTAAGAGAAGGCAAAATACATTTCAATCCAATTGGGCCGGATGAAGCAATAAAGATGCATAGCCATGGCTATGACTTTAAAAAAAGAGGTGCATATATACGTATTGGTTTCCGAAGATTATTGAAACTGGATACTCCTGATGATGGCCGAGCGAGCCATAGTTTCCATTTCACACGCTATTTTGTGGAAATTATAATAACTGCTCTTTTTTATATTTCTGGTTTTAAAATATCCAGATTGCTAATGTCAAAAATTTCTCCAAAGTATATGGGTTGGTTATTCATACATACCCGATCAATTTGGAAATATTTTACAAAAGGCATTAAACGAAGAGGCTTAAATGCTTCGACTTAATACGGTACGAATAAAAATTGGTAATACCCAGTTTTTTAAAATTTTGATTTCTGCCATAATAATAATCATCGTGATTAAGCGAGGTAATATAAAAATAGGTGATGTTTTAATTATATTTAAGAGAATACCACCTTTAGTATTTATCGCTGCATTTGCAGGTTTTGCATTTCTCATGTTCCTGAAAAGCATCAGATGGAATCGGTTGGTGTCCTCTATGGGTTTTCAGCTTGGAATCAAAGAGACATATGTTGCTTATTTATCAGCATTTGCAGTTGGAATCATTACCCCCGGTCGCTTGGGTGAATTATCCAAGGCGGTGTGGTTAATTAATAAATATAAAATCGATTTTTCACCAGCATTTCGTACTGTTATTAGTGACCGTATTTACGATTTATATTTCTTGATTTGTTTTGGCATTGTAGGTTTAATAAACATATTTTCTTTCTACAAGGAGTGGGTTTGGTTGCCGCAACTCTTGTTTATATTAATATTGATGTACCTAATCATTTTAATTGGTAAAAAAATAATTACTTTTCTCAACTTGAAAAATACCAAAACCAATAAAATTAAAATATTTATATTACAAATTTATTCTGATTTTAGTTTGCCAAGTTCAGCATTAAATTTTTTAATTACAATATTTTCCTATTTTGTATTTTTTAGTATCTGTCATTTGCTAATTAATGTACTTGGGATTTCAATTAATTTTATTCAAACATCTTTTATTATTAGTTGTTTGAGTTTGGTCCTTCTTCTTCCCATTTCAATAGCCGGTTTTGGTCCACGAGAGATGTCTTTAGTCTACTTACTTGGACTTTATGGTGTATCACAAGAAACAGCATTGGCATTTTCATTGTCCCAATTTTTAACATTCTATTTTTTTGGTGGAATATTAGGCGTTTTAATGCTCTGGTTTACACCGATATCGTATGAAAACATGAAATTGAGGAAATACAAGATATGGCATGGTATAGAAGCATAGAGACAATCGATATTGTGAAGAAAATTATTATTTTACTCAGTTTAATGCTATTATTACCTATGATAGTTGTAATATTACCATATCAATCGTTTCAAAATATGCTAGCATTAATAAATCTCGACAAACAATTACATTTTCTTATAATTACAAATAATGCATATTTTAAATTACAAATAGTTTGTTTGGTAATAGCTATTTTATTGTTTGGATTTGCATTTAATCTCATTTTATTTCGAAAGAAATTTAGTAAACTTTTTATACAAATGATGGTCTCAATCAATGAAATGAAGCTTTTATTGAAAAATAGATTGAAAGCCGCAACCATGCCTGAAAACAGGCTCTGGTGTCTATTTGTTTTTGTATTGTTTATAATCACAATAATAATTCGAATTCAAGAGTTGGATAGACCACCATTGTATGACGAAGCCAAAACGTGGGTTCTGTGGATTAAAACTTCATGGTTTGAAGTTCTATCGAATTATAGTATTGTAGGCAACCACATATTCCAAAGTGTATTAAGCCGATTAACATTTCAAGTTTTTGGAGACCATCTTTGGGCTTTTAGGTTACCGGTATTTCTTGCAGGTATTTTTATACCACTGTTATCATATATACTTGCTGAAAAGATTTTTGGTAAAAAGAATGCTTTACTATCAATGGTGTTAATTGCCTTCTCGCATCCTTTGATTATCTTGTCTGTTAATGCAAGGGGGTACGCTATAATAATCTTTCTTTTTATGATTTTATTTATAATTTCTAATTATCTTAAATCACATCTTAATTCTATTATAG
>DSBF01000291.1 GCA_011049495.1 Ignavibacteria bacterium | reverse complement strand
TTCGTCATAATTATTTACTTTATACGATTTTTTATCTTCTCTCAAATAATTTGCAAGGTATTTTCTCGAATGCAAAATAATATTTGATGTCTGAGAATATTTTTTAATTTTTTCAGCGATGGTAAGTATTCCGCATCGCAAATCATAAACAGGGCGGAAGTAGGTAAGAGGTAAAAAATTTTTGAACTTACTGTCTTCAAAAATGCATATGGTTTTATTCATATCATCCTCAATAACTGATTTTCAAAGATAATTCTTTACAATGTTAAGTACCAACAATAGTATTTGTTATTGAGAAGGTGGTTTGATATATTTCGAAAACTTTTACAAAGAGTTGGAACTTTAGTGAGTATTTGTCGCATAATTCTTAGTAATACCTTTCAAATTACAATTCAATTATTCTCCGAATTAGTTCACAATTTGACTAATAATATAAATCTCAGGAGGTAAAATGTTCAAAGGACACCCGAAGGGACTTTATGTACTCTTCTTTACTGAAATGTGGGAACGTTTCGGGTTCTACACTATGCTTGCAATTTTTGTCCTTTATCTACAGGAAAATTTTAAGTGGGATGCTGCTACCGTAACAAATATTTACGGAATATTTCTTGCTGCAGTTTATTTCACTCCAATTTTAGGCGGATGGATTGCCGATAATTTACTTGGATATGGAAAAACAATTACACTCGGTGCTATTACCATGGGTATTGGTTATGCTCTGATGGCAATCCCAACTGTATCTGAAGTTCAACTTTATGCTGCACTTGGAGTTGTTGCATTGGGTAATGGTTTATTCAAAGCTAACATCTCGGTACTCGTAGGAAATCTTTACGCTCATAAAGACGGTTCATTAAAGGATGCCGGGTATAACATTTTCTATATGGGTATCAATATTGGAGCATTCTATGCACCTATTGCCGCTACAAACATCAAACAGTTTTTTATTGATAATTTTGGAACTACTTTAGCACAAGGTTACAATGCCGGTTTTGCCATTGCCGCATTCGGTATGTTGGTATCAATTATTATCTTTTTGGTTTACCGAAAATATTATAAAGATGCCGATTACCAATCAAAGAACGAAAAGAAAGATGAAAAAGATCTTGTACTTACCAAAGAACAAGAAAAGTTAAGAATTGTTGCGTTAATGACAATCTTTGCAATCGTAATATTTTTCTGGATGGCATTCCATCAAAATGGTGCTGCTTTAACCTTGTTTGCTCGAGATTACATTACGCCAATGGTTGGTAAATTCACCTATTTACTTTTTGATGTGCTTGCTTTGCACGGAATTCTTGCAATTTTATTAGGAGGCGCAACAGCTTTAAACAAAGGAACTACGCAAAAAATACGAGGGATAGGGGGTTTCTTTGCTGCGGTTGGTGTAATAATAGTTATTATCAAAATCAATTCACTTCCTGAACTTAACGCAATTGCTCCTGAACAATTCGCTTACTTTAACCCGATGTTTATTGTTTTGATGACTCCTCTAATTGTATCTTATTTTAGATTCCTAAACCGAAGAGGAAAAGAGCCATCTTCACCGGCAAAAATAGGAATTGGAATGTTGCTGACTGCTTTATCCTTTATGATAATGATGATCGCAGCTATGGGTTTACCGGGCGTTTATTCTTTAGAAAATGTTTCTTCTGCAATAACAGTTTCTCCTTTCTGGTTGATATCAACTTACTTTGTTGTTACTATCGGAGAATTACATTTAAGTCCAATGGGACTTTCATTTGTTTCAAAAACTGCTCCACCAAGAATGAAAGGTTTAATGATGGGCTTCTGGTTTGGAGCTACTGCAGTAGGAAATTATTTATCCGGATTTATTGGTAGATTCTATCAAAATTGGGAAGTATGGCAATTCTTCTTACTCCTTGTTATTACTTCATTAATAGCTGCATTATTAGTAAGAATATCCCTCAATAAATTGAAGCGTGCTACACAATAATAAAATTCAAGCCCGTCAACCGACGGGCTTTTTTTATTAAATATTTCTTAAATTTCGATTACATTTATTATAAATAACTATGAGTCTGCTGAACAAAAAAATAATTAAATATCCTATCATTGCTATCGCGGCTTTTATAGTATTATTTATACTTTTTGATAAATTATTTATGCCTTGGGTAGTATCTGCAGAAGAAGTTACAGTACCGGATTTTGTCGGTCAAAGTAAAATTACTGCAATAGAAGAACTAAAAAAAATAGGTTTAGAACCGGTTGAGCAAGGTCCAAAATATGATGAAAATGTTCCGCGCGACCACATAATTTTTCAAACTCCACGCCCGGGCGCTAATGTTAAAATTGGTAGAAGAGTTTATTTATACATAAGCGGTGGTGAACCATTAATAAAGATGCCTCAGCTATTAGGAAAAACTGTCCGTGATGCAAAGATTACTATAGAAAGACTTGGATTAGCAATAGATACATTATTGGATGTACGTTCAGAATTTCCTGCAAAAACAGTTGTTGAGCAAAGTGTAAAAGAAGGAGAATTCCTTGCTAAAGGTGATTCGGTAACATTAATGATTAGTATAGGTCCACAAATTGGAATGGTACGAGTACCGAATCTTATAGCAAAAACACTAACTGAAGCAGAAAGAATATTAAGAGAGCTTTCTTTGAAGATTGGTAAAAAAACTTATTTATCATCACCCAACCTATTACCAAACACTATTATAGATCAGTATCCAAGTGAGGATAAGCTTGTAAGTTATGGTGATAGTGTTGATGTAGTAATAACTCAGAGTAGATAAATGAAAAAAATGCTTGCACCCTCGATATTAGCTGCAAATTTTGCAAACCTCGAAAAGGAAATTCGTAAAGTTGAAATGGCAGGTGTAGATTTAATTCACTGCGATGTTATGGATGGAAAGTTTGTCCCGAATATTACTTTTGGACCGATTGTTATTAATGCGGTAAAAAAAATCACACGCTTACCGTTGGATGTTCATTTAATGATAGAAAAACCGGATGACTTTTTAGATGATTTTATTAAAGCCGGAGCAAGCTATTTAACTGTTCATCAAGAAACAGTTGTGCACCTTCATAGAACTATTACAAGAATTAAAGAACTTGGTGCTAAAGCCGGAGTATCTATTAATCCTTCCACTCCGGTTAATTCTTTATGCGAAATATTAGAGTTTGTTGATTTAGTCCTTGTTATGTCTGTAAACCCGGGTTTTGGCGGACAAAAATTTATTGAAAGTTCACTAAAAAAAATTCGTGATTTAAAAAGTATCCGGGAAGAAAACAACTATAATTATCTAATTGAAGTAGACGGCGGGGTTGATACTAATACAATTACTAAATTGAAAAATGCCGGTGTTGATATTTTTGTTGCCGGCTCAGCAATATTTTCTAAAGATAATGTAACCGCCGCTGCGTTAGAATTAAAAAATATGATTGCGTAAATTTTATTTAATCCTTCCTAAGAAAGTCTTATTTTTTTTGCTTATTTTAAATTTTTAATTCACTTAATGCATCTTTTGTTTTGGAGTAAAAATTGATAATTCAACTAATCGAAATAAACATTCCATATGTATTCAAAAGATACCTTAAGAAATATAATATTTACCGTGATCTTTACGAGATCGACCTTCTTGCATTAGAAATTAGAGACTTAGCCGAAGAATTAGCTGAAAACACACGACATATTATCTTCAGGAATAAAGAAATTTGTTATGTTAAGAAAAGGGAAGAGGAGAAAAAAGTTGATTTACTCATTCTCGGTTCATTCGTAATCTTCAAAGAATTAGCAAAAAATATTACTGCATCGGGCAATGAGGATTTGGGACATAAAATTGCATCGGTATTAAAAAATTATTCCGACAAAAGAGTTTACAATTTACAACTAAAATCAAAGCATTTTAGTTTTCACCAAACATCTTTGATGGGTATTGTAAATGTTACTCCGGATTCATTTTCGGACGGTGGAAAATATTTTGATAAACAAAAAGCAATCGAGTTTGCTTTGAAATTAATTGAAGACGGTGCACTCATTATCGATGTCGGTGGTGAATCAACAAGACCAAATTCGGAATCTATTTCACAAGAAGAAGAATTAAATAGGGTTATTCCTGTTATTGAAGGAATAATTACAGCTAATCCTAAAGCTCTAATTTCAATTGATACAACAAAATCTGCTGTTGCAAAAGAAGCAATAAAAGCCGGTGCTTCAATTGTAAATGATATTAGTGCAATGAGATTCGATCCCAAAATGGTTGAAGTTGTTGCCGAAGAAAAAGTCCCGGTAATTCTTATGCACATGCTCGGTAAACCGAAAGATATGCAGCACAATCCCTTTTATAACGATGTAATTTTAGAAATTTATGACTTTTTAAATGAACGTATTAAATTTGCAGAGAAGAATGGCATTAATAAAATTATAGTTGACCCAGGAATTGGATTCGGGAAACGAGTTTACGACAATTATGAAATAGTTAATAGATTAAGTGAGTTCAAAGGATTAAGTAAACCTATTGTTGTCGGATTATCGCGCAAATCTTTTCTGGGTAAAAGTCTTGATCTTGAAGTTGACGAAAGAAGCGAGGCAACTTTAATAGCAGAAACAATTGCAATAAAAAATGGAGCCGATATTATTAGAACTCATGATGTCAAACAAACCCTTTCATCGGTAAAAATATTTTCTAATCTATCTCAGGTTGAAGCCTAATTTATGTTGGATATCTTCAAAATAGGATTTCTTTCAGTTACTATTCTTGATGTACTGGATATTGTTTTAGTTTCATTTATTATTTACAAATTGTATACGGTTATACGCGGTACAATTGCTTCACAGATTTTTATCGGATTAGTTGTTGTTCTTTTACTTTCATTTATTGCCCAAGCAGCTAACTTTAAAGCACTTGGTTGGTTGCTTCAGTTAGTTACGGATATTTGGGTTATAGCATTTATAATTTTGTTTCAACCTGAAATACGAAGACTTCTTGTACTTGTGGGAAGAAACCCGGTTATTAGAATGTTTATAAAGAGTGATGAAAAAAACATTGCAGATATAATAACCGATGCAGCTTTCGAATTAGCTCAGTATCAACACGGTGCTTTGATGGTAATTGTAAAATCAGCCGGTATACGTGGTGTGGTTGAAACAGGTGAAGTTATTAATTCTAAACTAAGTAAGGACCTTTTAAGGTCGATCTTTTTCCCGAGGTCACCTTTGCATGACGGAGCAGTTATTATAAAAAATGATGTAATTGAAGCTGCGCGATGTACTCTTCCTCTTTCTCAAAATACCGTTCTTGATGGAATTGGATTGGGTATGAGACATCGAGCGGGTTTGGGAATTACGGAACAAGCCGATGTTATAAGTGTAATAGTATCTGAAGAAACTGGCGGTATTGCAATTGCTCAAGAAGGGAAATTAATTCGTGGTTTATCCAAAGAAGCTCTCAGAACTAAGTTAACAGAAAGTTTAAAAGTTTCTAAAGACAAAGGATGGAAAGGATTGTTTGATCAGTTCGGTAAGAATAAATAATTCTATCATAGATTATATGTATAACAAAAACGAGAGGTAAACAATGAAACTGAAATTTTTTGCTCATTCATCATTTCAAATAACTACAAATGACGGAAAAAAAATTGTCATTGATCCATTTCTTGACGATAATCCTAAATCAACTGTTAAATCTAAAGATGTTGACGCTGATTATATTATACTAACTCACGGTCACGGTGACCACTTAGGTGATGCATTTAAAATTGCGGAAAGATGTAATCCATTATTTATTTGTGTGAACGAACTTGCGGACTATGTCGCAGCAAAAGGTTTCAACGCTCATAATATGCATATAGGCGGCGGTTATAATTTCGATTTTGGAAGAGTGAAATTTACTATTGCTCATCATGGTTCAAAAACTCCTGACGGTGAATATACCGGCGAACCTTCCGGGGTTGTATTAACAATTGACGGGAAAAATATTTATCACACCGGAGATACCGGTTTATTTTTAGATATGAAACTGATAGGCGAATTGAATCCTATAGATTATATGTTACTTCCGATAGGCGATAATTTTACAATGGGAATTGATGATGCAGTAAAAGCAGTTGAGTTTGTTAATCCTAAAAAAGCAATTCCGATGCATTATAATACATTCCCTGTAATTGAAGCCGATCCAAATGAATTCAAGAAAAAAGTCGAAGCGATTGGAAAAGAATGCATTGTGATGAATTTTGGACAAGAAATAGAACTCTAAATAAAACTTACATATATGGGAAAAATCATAGCTATTGCTAATCAAAAGGGAGGTGTGGGTAAAACCACAACCTCCATAAATTTATCTTCTTCTATTGCTGCGGCAGAATATCATACGTTGCTCGTTGATATTGATCCTCAGGGTAATTCATCATCAGGTATCGGTGTAGAAAATTCTAATAAGTCTGTGTACCATACATTAATCGGTACTGAAGATGCAATCGATTGTATTACAAATACATACATGCCGGACTTAGACGTACTTCCGGCAAATATTGATTTAGTTGGGGCAGAAGTAGAACTTGTCGGTATGGAGAAAAGGGAAAGACTGCTTAAAGAAGCACTTCAGCCAATTAAGGATAAGTATGATTACATTTTTGTGGATTGCCCTCCATCTTTAGGATTGTTAACATTGAATGCACTTACAGCAGCTGATTCCGTTATTATCCCGGTTCAGTGTGAATATTTTGCTTTAGAAGGTCTCGGACAATTATTAAATACGATTAACATTGTTAAGAAACACTACAACGAGGAATTAACAATTGAGGGTGTTCTTTTAACAATGTTCGATACTCGTTTGCGATTATCTCATCAGGTAGTTGAAGAAGTAAAAAAATATTTTGGTGAAAAAGTTTTTAACACAATAATTCACCGAAATGTCAGAATTTCCGAATCACCAAGTCATCAGAAACCTGTTATTCTTTATGATGCAATATCAACCGGTGCTCAAAATTATATTTCTCTTGCTACCGAGTTCCTGGAAAGAAATAAGAGTGAAGAGGGGAAGTAAGTAATGACTAAATTAAAACCGGGTCTAGGTAGAGGGCTTGACGC
>DSBF01000464.1 GCA_011049495.1 Ignavibacteria bacterium | reverse complement strand
ACTTTATGTTCAATGGCTGCGTTGCGTGCAAGCGAAAGAGCAAATGCCGTCTTACCCATCGAAGGACGAGCGGCAACAATAATCAAATCTGATTTTTGAAATCCACCGAGCATTTCATCCAATTGATAAAAGCCCGAAGGAACCGAGAATGCGGAAATATTCTTGTTGTGGATCGATTCAATTAATTCTAATGCTTCACGAACAGCAACATCCATCGACTTAAAAGTTTCCTTTGTACTTTCTTCTGAAATACTAAAAATTTTAGCTTCAGCTTGATCTAGCAAATCAAATACATCTTCTCTTCCTTGGTAAGCATCAGTGGCAATTTCAAAAGAGGTAGAAATTAATTTTCTGAGTATCCATTTTTCTAAAATTACCCTAGCGTGGTAATCAATGTTTGCAGCAGAGGAAATATCTTCGGCAAGTTTGCTTAGATAAGCAGCGCCACCGACTTCATCTAACCTTCCATCTTTTTTTAGTTCTTCATAAAGAGTAACGGTATCAACCGGTTCGTTAGAGTCATAAAGCGAAAGGATAGAATTAAATATATGCGAATGCTTTTTATCATAGAAGTATTCCGGTTTAAGAATTTCAATAGCTTTAGGAACAGCTTCAACTTCAAGAAGCATTGCGCCTAGTACCTTTTTTTCAACATCAACAGCAGCCGGCGGTTGATTTGAATATTTTTTCAAATTATCTAAATCAATATTTTTTCCGTTTCCTTTTGACATTATTTCTTACCTGTTAACTCGTCATATAACTTACGAAATTTCTTAACATCTTCCCAACAACCTCGTTTCAAACCGGGATTGCGCAGTAAAGCTGCAGGATGATATGTTGCCATTACCTTTACACCATTTAATTCATAGACTTCTTCACGAAGTTTTGTTAACGTTAATTTTTTCCCTAATAATTCAATTGCCGCTATTCTGCCTAAACATAAGATCATTTTGGGTTTAATCAATTCTATTTGCTTCATCAGATGCGGTCTGCATTTTTCCACTTCGGATGGGAGTGGATCACGATTATTCGGCGGACGACATTTTAAAATATTCGCGATATATACTTCGTCGCGGGAAAGATCTATTGCTTTCAAAATATCTGTAAGCAGTTTTCCTGCTCGTCCGACAAACGGTTCACCTTGTTTATCTTCTTCTGCTCCCGGTGCTTCGCCAACTAACATAATATCTGCATTCGGATTGCCAGTACCAAAAACAAATTTTGTGCGTGTCTCGCCCAGAGAACATTTTTTACAAGTATGAATAATATTAAATAATTCTTCTAATGATTTTGATTTTTGAAAATCGTCTTCAAATAAATTCGGTGGATTTATTTCCAATTCTGGTTTGGATAAATTCATTATTATGTTCTCATTAGTAGAATTATTTTCAGTAGGCACACTCAAATTAAAGACTTCCAACAGATCGTCACCAAAAATTTCTTTTTGGTCTTTTAGTGCTTCTACTATTAGTTTTTGATAATCCATGGTTAATCAGAAGTGTCATCAATTAGTTCGAAAATAAATAAAAATAATAATAGCTGCATCAAAACGGATTTTGGATAATAATCATTTCATACAAAAATATCGATCAGGTGAAGATAAAATTACTCAAGATTTTAAGGAGCCGCCCAAATTAAATAACACAAATTTGGGCGGGAAAATATTTTTTTTACACGAGGTCTTCTTTATATCTAAATTCTACCTTACCTTCAATCAGTTCATCAATTGCTTGTAAATGAGGTTTTTTGCGATTTTCAAATTCTAAGGAAAGTCTTAATTGATCAGGGTTTTCTTTTTCTTCAAATTCGTCATCAACATTAGGAATCATAGTATTAAGTAGTGTAGTAAATTCAAGCTTAGCTTGATCGTTAATATTTCTTGCTCTTTTTGCAGCAACGATTACTGCTTCATAAACATTCGAAGTTTTAGTTTCCAACTTACGAAGTTCTATTGGTCTGATTGGCATTTTATTGTCTCCTATTTATTTCTTTATCAATAATTTTTTTTACTTGTTCAATAGCATCATTCAATTCATTATTTATAACTATATAATCGAATCTATCTTTATACTCAAGTTCCATTTCGGCGCGGGTAATTCTTTTTAAAAGATCTTCTTTCGATTCGGTATTACGCTTTATTAGTCTTTCCTTTAGTATCTCTTTATTCGGCGGAGCAATAAAAATAAGAATAGAATTAGGATATTTTTCTTTAATCTTTAATGCGCCTTTTACATCAACTTCTAAAAGAACAGAATGACTATTGTTTATCTGAGTTTCGACAAAACTTTTTAAAGTGCCGTAATAATAATCATAAAACTTTTCCCATTCAATAAACTCATCATTGTCTATTTTTTTTTGAAATTCTTCTTCCGAAATAAAAAAATAGTCAACACCATCAACTTCAGCACCTCTTTTGTTTCTTGTTGTAGCCGAAATTGAAAAAACCAATTCACTATAAATTTCTAAAATTTTTCTAATTATTGTTGTCTTACCCGACCCACTTGGTGCAGAGAAGACAAAAAGCTTAGCGGTCTTTTCCAAGTCTACTCTATATTTTGAAGTTGCTCTCTAATCTTTTCTAATTCTTCTTTTATAGTAATTCCGAAAGATGTTATTTCAGCGGAAACCGATTTACTATTAATAGTGTTTGCTTCCCTGTTCATTTCTTGTGAAATGAAATTTAATCGTCTGCCGGATGGTTCATTTAATGTTAATGCATCACGGAACATTTTTATATGGCTTCGCAAACGTACACATTCTTCGGTTACATCATATTTTTCGGAAAGGAAAGCCAATTCCTGCAATAATCTATCCTGGTTATCAATCAAATCCGAAGTTAGTTTTATTGCTCTATCTTTTAATTTATTAAAATATTCCTTAATTGTTGCTGAACTTATTCGTTCAATTTCCGAGATGCTGTTTTCTATAATTTCAAGTCTTTTTTGAAAATCGATAACAAGTTCATCACCTTCTTTTCTTCTCATAATTTCCAAAGCATCTAATGCTTCGTTGACAGATTGAACGATAAGTTTATATTCTTCTTCTTTTGCCTCCTGAGTATCATTCATAAAGAAACTTTGAAAATTAAGAACATGTTCGAGTTTGATTTCTTCAACGATATTAGCATTCTTTTTAATCTGCTCTAAAAGATTAATTGTTGCACTTAATCCCTTCACATCAATATCGGATAACTCTTCATTAACACCTTCATATTTTGCAGAAATCGTTACATAGAGTTTTCCTCTTGAAATTCTTTTCTTTAGTTGCTCTCGTAAATCGAATTCAAACTGATAGAATGGTCGAGGGAGTCTCAGAGATATATCTAAGTATCGGCTATTGATACTTTTTATCTCAGTTTCGACTGAAAAACCGTTATTTTGAATTACGGACTTTCCAAAGCCCGTCATACTACTAAGCATATAAAACCTTGAAAAAGATGACGTGAAATTTAGCCAAAATTCGGATGGTTTACAAAGATTGTTATTAACTAAAAAGCTTCACCAATACCAAAATGAAACTCAAAAGTCTCGCTAAAGAAACCCTTTTTAAAAAAAGATCTTCTATCGAGCGGGTCATAAACCTTAAACCCAAAATCTATTCGAAACGGAGCAAAATCAGAATAATATCGTATACCAAACCCGGCTGCAACAGCAAAATTATTTAATTGAACACTGTTGAAATCGTTCCAAACATTTCCGTAATCGATAAAAACAGAGGTACCAATCCTTTCAAAAATTCTATTTCTTGCTTCAATTGATCCTTCAATAATTACGAATCCACCAGGAATTATATTACGCAGAAGAACAGCTTCAATTTCTTCAGGATCAGGATTTGAACTAATTGTACCAATATTCTGCTCAGGGACAAGTTCTCTTGTTTTCCAACCTCTAACCGAGTTACTTCCACCAGCATAAAATTTTTGATTAAGTGGAATTTCGAATTGATCCCCTTCATAAGTTTGTATTGCGCCAATTCTAAATTTAGCGGCTAATACATCTTGACTTGAACTGAAAATTGGAAAGTATGCGGTTGTTGTTAGAAGTCCTTTAATATATAAAGGAGCATCAAAATTTTTACCGGCAATTTTATTAGCGAGATAACTTAATGAATTTCCGCTTTCCATTAATAACGAAATTGTATAGCCTTCGGTTGGATACAATAAACTATTTGATTTGTTGGCTCCAAGATCTACACTAATAATTGTATTTGTTTTCTGACTCGTAAAATCATCCGATGTGGAAACCAAATCGGTCACCAAGCTATCTATTATCACAGGTGGAAAATCCGGACGATTAAACCGAAAGTAACTGTACAAAATATCATATGTATAGTCTTCGGTAAAAATATATTCGGACTCTTCAACGCTTAACCCAATAACCAATGATGTAAGAAAAGTAAATCTCGGAAGCGCGATATCAAAACTAATTTTACCACCGTAAAGAGTAGCATTATATTCATTTCTTCTTTTTTGAAGAGTATAGTAACCTTCTAATTTAGTATTAATATTTCTTCCCAATAAATACGGCTGCTCTAAAATTGCGCGAACATCCGCATAACCAAAAATATTAGTGTCACTTAATGACGGATTGGAAATTAACTGAGTAATATCTTGTGCGGCAGTTGAGGTACTTAAAGTCAATTTTCTAGCGTCACCTAAAAAGTTTTTTCTTGAAAACGATAACCCAACACCAAGATTAAATGCGTTATCTTCGTTATTTATAATTATTTCAGGTGATAATTCATTCATCAATCCGACATCAGCATTAAGAGCCAGAGGAACATAGTTTTTATTCGTATCCGAAACTATACCCGATAAAAGAACCGAAGAGAAGAGATTAGTCCGATATAACCGGATCTGTGCTCGTTGCAAGTTATAAAAGCTGTAATAATCATTTGGTTTTATATCCGCAATTCTTCGAAGAAGATCATCATCAACTTTATCGGCGCCGGGACCAGTTTTATTAATTCTTACTTCGCTAACCCTATATCGATCACCGGTAACAAAATCCATATGAACATCTACTTTGTTATTTACAGTATCAACTTGAATATCGGGTACTTCGGATGATATTAACATATGACCAAAATCTAAACTAAGTCTTAATATTTGGTTACGGATTCTTGAAACTTCGGAAGCCGAATATTTTTTTGTGGTATCAACGGTTGTTAGTTCTTTGACTTCATCCGCTATCTGCCATGCAATTAGCTCTAAACCGGTTACATTAATGCTTCTAAAATATGCCGGATCATTTTCTTTAATTAAATACTTAAGTTCAGCTGTATAATTTGTAGTATCTAAAGTATAGGAATGAGAGAAAGAAACTTTAAAGAAACCATTATCATAGTAATAATTTTCCAATTGTCGGATATCATTAAAAATAAGAAGTGAATCGAAATAAACCGCCTCACCGCCAAAGCTTGTAAAACTGTGAAGAAATTGGGAAAACCATCCGGGTGATTCTTTTGAAAATATTATGCTTCTGAGTTCATCACTTGATATATTATTGTTGCCTTCAAACAGAATACTTTTTAGTTCGAATCTTTCATCCGATTGCGCAGAAATTGTTAGTGAGAATAATATTAGGAAGATTATTTTTTTCAAGTCTTTAATCTCTTATTTCAACTTTGGTATCAACCTTAACAACCGAGATTAGCTCATCAATATTTTCATTACTAACCGCTATAGAACCATTTGTCCAATTAAAAGCAAATGGAAGGTTTTTAAAAATGAAATTATATTCACCTATTCCGTGAATTCCTATATCTGCTCCAAGTCGAGTTTGATTCGATGGGCATTTGGATTTAGATGAAACAATGATATCATATTCAGCTTTCGTAATTATATTATTTCTAAGTGCTTCGGCAGCATCTTTTTTGTTGGGATAATTAATAAACATTTTTTTATAGTAATAATTATTCGTATCAATGCTGCATATTTGATAATTTCCTCTCGGTGTTACATTATCAAATCGCGATGTTTTTATTCTTCCTGTTCCTTGCCCGAATATTGCTTTATAAGTTTTTACCAAAACAGAATCCGAGTAAAGATTTAATTCATAATTATTTCTTGAAATAACCAATTGAACATTGGACAAAGAAGTCAAGCCTTTTTGTCTCATTGATTCTTCTAAAGTATCTTCCCTTAGATTAAGGACAATACCATACGCAACCATTCCGCAAAAGAATAGAATTATGCTAATACTGAAATAGACAAGATTACGCAGCATGGTAATCTGATTGATCGTTTTTAATTAATGAAGAAATATAACAAAAGAAAAGTTGATGTTGAAGGAGGGAAAAGAGACAAGGGAGAGGGGAAAGAGAAAAAGAATGTATTACTGGATCATAGGATTTTTAGGTGGCAAAAGTCATTTAGCGGAAAAATTGAAAATCTTTAGTTGCTTTATTGCTTGTAACAGAAGATATAAAAGATTTTTAAGCCGCTAATGCGCGAATAATTGATTTAAGCGTTCCTTTTAATATTTCATTATGATTGCGAACCGGTATTGTAATAGTAGTATCTTCTGTTTCCCTTTGCATTATAACATAGCTTTCTTTTTGCCGAACTTCAACGAAACTATATATTGCGAGGATCTTACAAACTTCTGAACCGGATAAAACTTTTAATTTACCCAACGGTCACATCCAACGGGTGATAAAAACTTCATTGTTAACACGCTCAAGAATTTCTTTATCTGAAGCTTCTTCAAAAAATAGCTACAGTGCCTCAAGCAGATTATACCGAGCTTTTTCTACGGTTTCACCTTGACTTGCTGTATCAAGCTCAGGACACAACGCAACAAATTGATTGCCCTCCTTTTCTATTATTGCTGTAAATTGTTTTAGGTTATTCATTTTTTGTCAGATTGTTAATGATATGACTAAGGTTAGCAAACTTTTTAGAGTAAAACAAGATTAGCTTTTCGGTATGTAATATTAACTTGATTCCGAAAATGCATTTTCAGCTTTTTGGGGAAGAGATATAGGCACAAAAAGATTTTGTGGAAAGAGATAGTCCTCACCAGTTTCATCAGCTACGCGTATTAAACCGCTGGGCGTTT
>DSBF01000124.1 GCA_011049495.1 Ignavibacteria bacterium | reverse complement strand
TCGAAAGATTATAATATTTTGCAATTACTTTATCAATTGAATGAATGCTTAAACCTGTCCAAAAATCTCGTTTAACTTCGCCATTTTTCTTAAGTTCTTCGATTATATTTTTAATGTTCTGTTCCATGCCACTCAAAGTAGCCATTGCGGTTGATATATCACCTGAGAACTGTCCGTGTTGAACAACAGAGTAATCGATTTGCTGTTCAGAAATACCAGGGGATATTTCAATTTTCTTTCCGCCCATCAAGTCCAACATCAAAATTGAAAATGTGGCATCGGATCTAATATCAACATCTTCATCAAGAATGGTATTAACCAAAACAGTGTTACCATCCAAAGTTATAGATTCTACATAACCTTTCTTAACACCGTTAACCGCGACTTGATCTCCGGCAGTTAATCCAGCCACCGAATTAAAACTTATAGTCAATTCTTTTTTATCCGAAAAAATATCAACATTTTTTGCCCAAGCTATTACCCACAGAAGTATCACAAGAGATACTAGTAAACTAATACCAACTTTTATTTCAGTTTTTCTGTCTTGTCTCATTTTTTATAAACTCTTTTAGATTTTCAAATTCTTCCGAGGTAAATAATGAATCTTTTGTATAAGATTTCATTTTCTTCATTACCGTTGACATATAATCTAATCCTTCTTCCATTTCCATTGAGGCTGCATCCTTTGTAACTTCCGACCATAACACTTTCAACGAATCAGAATATGCATCATCTGTAATTCTGTGAATATAATCCTCAAACGAGTCTGCGGTTAGTTCAATAACCCTGCCTTTAAAAAATTGCACAATTCTATCACCGTATTTATCACCTATATATAAACCTGCACCGATCAGAATTGTAAAAATAGTGATAGTTGTTAAAAAACAACCTTTTTTCATTCTTGATCTTCATTCTGTTTAATGCGTTCAATTACAATTTTGTTTATACGGTTATTTACTACTTCCTGAACTGTAAATTTATAATTGCCGTAAACAAATTGATAGTTTTCCGATGGGATTGTTCCGGCATGGTTAAATATAAAACCGGCAACTGTATCGTAATCGTCGTCTTCGGAAGAAAATTCGTAATCAAATAATTCATCAAGTTCTTCTATCGGGGTTTTACCGAGTACAATAAATTTGTTAGCATCTATTTTACTTATTTCTTCTTCTTCATTGTCATATTCATCACGGATTTCACCAACTATTTCTTCAAGTATATCTTCTAATGAAACAAGTCCGGATGTTCCGCCGTATTCGTCAACAACAATTCCTAAATGAAGATTTTTTGATTGAAACTCATGCATCAGTTCATTAATGAATTTTGTTTCGGGAACGAATATTGTTTCCCTGGAAATATTTTTAAGATTCACACTATCTTTAACTTCACTTTTCTTTGAGACAAAAGGAAGCAAATCTTTTGCGTAGATTATCCCTATAATATTATCGAGGTTTTCTTTGTATAAAGGAATTCTACTGTGCCCCGATTCAACAATGGTATTTAGCAGTTCATCAAAACTTGTTTCAAGAGAGACTGCAACAATATCCACACGCGGAGTCATTATTTCTCTTACTGTAACTGATTTAAAACTTACCAAACCGGAAATTAAATCGTGTTCATCTTCTTCAATACTCCCCTTCTCCATTGATAAATCGGCAAGATCGGGGATCTCCGAAATTGATAAAGCCGTTCGATTTTTTTGCAGCTTAAATTTTTCTGTGAAATATCTAATAATCTCCGTTAATACTTTTGCTATTGGATAAATCAATACACCAACCCAATAAAGAGGTATGCTAATTATTCGAGAAAACTCCAGTGGATATTTTGAAGCCCATACTTTAGGAATAATTTCACCGAAGATTAAAATCAATATAGTTAGGAGAACTATTTCGAGCATCAAAACTAATTCTAGTTCCCATCCATATACAGCCGCAAAATCTAATGCTAGAGTAACAGCTAGGATTGAAGCAGCCACATTAACAAAGTTATTGCCCAATAAGATAGTAACGAGCAAACGGCGTGGGTATTCAATTAGATTAAGAATATATTTTGATGTGAACTTCTTTTCCTTTTGAAGATCTTTTAATTTCTTCTTATCTAATGAAAATAACGATACTTCAGAACCTGAAAAAAAAGCCGATAGTAATAATAAAATCGCAAGTATAATTAAGCGGTAATACCAACCAACGTCCAATAAATCTTATGCCTCAATTGTTAAACAATACAATTTAGAATGGAAGATCGTCTTCTTCACTGCTGCCGACATCCGGTGCGCTGGAAGTCGAATTTTCTTGTGTATAATTTGAATCAGAACTTCCGCTTGCTTCCAGTGGAATTAATTTTTCAACAAAAACATCTGTTGAATATCTCTTTATACCTTCTTTATCTGTATAATCTCTCTTGGTTAAACGTCCTTCAACATAAAACTTCTTACCTTTTTTGAGTGCATCTTTGAAGTAATCAGATAAATTAAACGAAACACAATTATGCCAAGTAGTTTCATTTACCCAATTGCCGTCTTTTCCTTTGTAGCCGTGAGTTGTTGCTATTGAATAATTTGTTACCGAAACGTTATTTGTAGTAAAACGTGTTTCGGCATCCTGTCCTAAGTTACCAATCAACATAATTTTATTTAAGGAAAAAGCCATGAATACCTCCTTATTGATTTCTTGTTGCAGTTACAGTTTCAATAAAAATAACTAAAAATAAATAGAATATGCAACTATTATAACAAGAGGAATTAAAATATTATCTGCATCCCTCGGACTAAAAGCTTCCACAATAGTTGCAATAATAACAGCTACTAATATAAAACCAAAATCAATACTATCATAAAAAAGTACATTAAAAAGAACAGCACCTAAAAAACCAAGTAAAAGAAAAGCAGCCGAACCTTGTAATGATTTTTCGGCAAAAATATAATATTTATTTTTACCATATCTTTTACCGAAAATAGGAGCTAATCCATCACCCCAAGCTAAAACACCCATAGCTGTAAGTGCAAGTGGTGTTTTATAATAAACTGTACCCATTAAACACATAACAAGAGTAAAATAAAGAGGACCTTTTAACAATTCTCTTCGATCTCCTGTTCTAGTCATTGTCTTAACAGCTTCGTCGTTTGAATCTGCAGTTAGACCTTTTATTATTAACAATACAGTCCAAATAAATGCCGGGGCAATATTAAAGTATTTGCTCCAATGCGAATCATCAAAAAACAACCAAAAGATCAACCACGAGCCAGCCGCAATATGAACGATTTTTCTGGATATATCCTGCGGAAAATTCTTTTTCTTTACCAGAAAATCCATAACACCAACTACTGTAAAAACGTAGGCAATACCAACGATGGTAATTACGATATTATAAAAGAGTGGTGACATTTTATTGTGTTACGATGAAAGCATCGTTGAATAAACCGGATTGCCAAAATTCATTACGAACCTTTTCAGCTTCGGCTCTTGTTGAAAAAGCCGGGATTCGTACTACATAGAGTTTTACTTCTTCACTATATGTGATATTCAATTGGTAAGTTGTCTGCGGTGATTTTAATTTAACAAATTCATCGGCTCTGTCTCTCGTTGTGAAAGCACCAACTTGAACATAATATTTTGTTGTTCTTGAATCTTGAACAACCGGTTGTTCTACAACTTCTTCAGTATTATCCATCGTATCAGTTACATCATCAAAAATATAGATTTCGGGTTGTTCTTCTTGGTCAGTTTTTACTGTTTCTTCGGTTGAAGAACATGCTGTAAAGAAAACAATCAAAATAACAGATAGAAGAATTGATAATAGTGGTTTCATTGTATTCTCAAAAGAAATGGGCTGTCTATTTGTTAAGTATTTTTTAATTATTCAAAAATTACTGAATTTTATTTTCATTCACACCAAATAACGTATTCATTTTTTAATTAATGCCCTTTATATTCGAGACAGCCCTAATAATCTTTAATTTATTGCATAAGCAAAATTAATTCCGAATAAATGCGCTGTAGAATTATACACACCGTTGAATCCAAATTTGGAATTTGTTATTTCTCTTTCCGAGAATAACAATAACAAGTATGCAAAATCGATAGATACATTATTCGAAATTTTATAACCAAATCCAATGTTCAATCCAATTCTATCGGCGTCTGGTAAAGTAGGTTCAACATATTCATCAAGCACAGGGTTTTTATCATAAAAGAAACCACCGCGAAGTGCAAATTGATCACTTACCATATATTCTGCGCCGACTCTAATTATAAAAGAAGTTTCATAATTTCGGTCTGCTGATTGAACATTTTGCTGACCGGGAGTTTGTGGATCGAGATCATAATCATCAAAAGTAACTTCTAATTTATCGTAGCTTGTCCAATCAATCCATTGGAAATCAGCTGAAAGGGTTAAATCTTTCGATGGATAAAGACCAATACCAAAGGTTACATTTTGAGGAGTTGTAAGAGGAGCTTTAATTCCGCCATTCGGTAAAGGAATTGATTGAGGTCCAGCCAATGGATGATTAAAGTCTAGAGTAGCAGGAACAGTTTTTGCATCGCCTTCAAAATCATATTTGTTTTGGCTTCTATAACTCAAACCGAATGAAACCATATCACTTGGTTTAACAAAAATACCTGCCGAGAATCCAAATGATGTAGCATCCCCTTCCATAGTGAGTTCTGCATCCGGTTTCATTGCCCCGGTAACAGGATCTTGTAAAGGAATATTTCTAATTATTTTTACATCGGCAAAAGCAAAAACTCCACCAATACCAATAGAAACCGCATCAGAAATTTTATAGGCAATAGCAGGGGTAAAGTAAAATGAACGAATTTCAGTATCAACAGCAAGGTATCGACCTGCCCAATCTGATGCCCATTTTGTACCTAAACCATATTGGTTATTTGCACCCAAACCGATACTCAAATCATTATCAAAGCTATGGGTTACATAAAAATTAAAAGGAGTGAATAATTGTGATTCCATTTCCCACTCGGTAGTTAGAGGTGTAGGACCGGTAAACTTTGAACTCAGTGCAATAAGAGTTACACCTGCCAAAATATTTGTACCAGTAAGATTGGTTAAACCGGCGGGGTTATAATAGATTGCTGATGCATCAGACAGTACCCCGGTAAATGCCCCTGCCATAGCCATAGCTCGTGCACCATGTTCATTAATTTGAAATCCACTTCCAAAGGATGTGGAACTGAGAACAACAAATGATAGAACTAAAGTAGAAACTATCTTCTTCACATCTCCTCCTGTTTGTGTTGGTTTTTATTTGGATAATATATGGATAAATCGATTATAAAAACAACCATGTTTTTATTCAATTTTAAGTATTACTGAATCCTTATCTAATGACTCCCCTTCTTTAAAATTAATTTCAATAATCCTACCTGAAGAAGGTGATCTGATTTCATTCTCCATTTTCATGGCTTCAAGAACAATTAACGGTTCGCCTATTTCAACTTGCTCCCCAACTTTTTTGAATATCTTAAGAAGTAAGCCCGGCATTGGAGCTTTTATGCTGTCATGTTTTGATAATGCTTCATTTCTTTTTAATACTTCGTTTGCCTTTTCTTCTAATGTGGTTCTAACAACAACTTCTAAAAAGCGTCCATCAATTGTAAAATTATACTGTTCAGATGATTTTTTAGTAGTTGTTACCTCATAAACTTTTTCATCAATTCTAATTAAGTAAAGATAATCACTAACTTTGGAAAGACTCACTTCATGTATTCTATCGTTAATAATTACGTGATTTTCATTAGCAATTTGAATGCTTTTCCTCTTTTCACCTATTGTAACAATAAACTCATTCATGAATCTGACTCAACCATTTATTCGTGTTATTAGATTCAATTTTGCCTACTCTTAATTTCTTATCATTATATTTCAATATTGCAGCTATGATTGCGGCAGCATCTTCATATTTTTCATTATACTTTTCGCGCCACTTATATGGAGCAAGCGGCATAAATTCATGGTCTATGAAATTGATATCGAATGAGCCATCAACAAATTTTGAATGGTCTATTATCCAATCCAAAAAAGAAATATTGGTAATTACTCCTGCAATTTGATATGCGCCGAGAGCGATTTTCATTCTCGCAATTGCTTCTGCCCTATCTTTACCATATGCAGTAACTTTTGATAAAAGCGGATCATAATGAACCGGTACATCAGTTGATAAATCAATACCCCGATCAACACGAATTCCAGGACCGGAGGGTAAACGGTGGTGAAGAATTCTTCCGGTGGATGGTGCAAAATTGTTATCCGCATCTTCCGCATATATGCGGCATTCAATTGCATGTCCTCTTTTATTCACTTGCTCTTGAGTAAAAGAGAGTTTTTCTCCGGCTGCAATTCTAATTTGTTCTTTTACAATATCAATTCCTGTTATTAACTCAGTAACCGGGTGTTCTACTTGCAACCTGGTATTCATTTCGAGGAAAAAGAAGTTCTTTTCTTTATCCATTAGAAATTCTATCGTACCGGCATTAAAATAATTACAAGCTTTTGCTGCGTTGATAGCTGCTAAAGTTATTTTTCCCCTTGTCGATTCATCCACAGAAATTGACGGTGCTTCTTCAATTACTTTTTGATGTCTTCTCTGAACCGAGCATTCTCTTTCGAATAAGTGAACATAATTACCAAAGGTATCGCCAATTATTTGTACTTCTATATGTTTCGGATTCTCAATAAATTTTTCCATGTAAACATCCGGTGAGCCGAAAGCTTTAAGTGATTCATTTTTAGCTCTTTCAAATGAAGAGGAAAATTCATTAGAAGTCATTACTTTCCTCATCCCTTTCCCGCCGCCTCCCGCAGATGCTTTCAACATAATAGGGTACCCAATTTCATCGGCAATCTTTTTTGCTTCATCAATATCATTAATCGGTTCAATCGTACCGGGCACTATCGGGACACCGTGTTTCGACATTAACTTACGAGCAGATGTTTTTTCTCCCATCATTTCAACTGATTTTACCGATGGACCGATAAATACAATTCCGGCATCACGAACAGCAGAAATAAATTTTGAATTTTCCGATAGGAAACCGTAACCTGGATGCACAGCATCGGCACCGATTTCTTTTGCGATTTTAATAATTTTAGGAATGTTTAGATATGATTCATTTGCCGGTGCGGGTCCAATTAGATAT
>DSBF01000303.1 GCA_011049495.1 Ignavibacteria bacterium | reverse complement strand
TGTTTACTTCTTTTGCAAGATTTTTATGACAATCTATTTAAATCTTGCATTTATATCAATTGAGAGATTGCTTTATTCTGCCTCTTTTACGCCAATTTCTATGCTTTTATGCGTTTTTCAGGATCGACTAACTAAGCAACCTTCGAAGAAAAAGTGCTTAAGCAGCAAACTCTTACATCGAAGGTTAATTTTTTATTGATAGGTTCTGTTATTGTTTGCTTCTTTTAAGCAACCTCTCTAACTTTGCTTTTTCTTAATATGTTTTCGTTATGCTATATTTGTTTTACAATTAAAACCAAAGCAAATTATGAACCTATCAAAACTGAAAGCTCCCAACACATTTTTAATAATATTTTCTTTAGTAATAGTTGCCGCAATATCAACATGGGTAGTACCGTCAGGTGAATTTGAAACCACTATCAAAAACGGCAGAGAAATTGTTGTTAGCGGTTCTTATCATCATGTTGAACCTAACCCGCAAGGGATTTTTGATGTATTAACCGCTCCGATAAAAGGATTTATTGACGCAGCATTAATAATCGGGTTCGTATTAATTGTTGGAGGTGCATTCGGAATATTTGCTAAAACAGAAGCGGTAGATGCCGGCATAAAAGCAATAGCAAAAGCTCATTCAAACTCTGCTCTAATTAGAAAACTGCTCATTCCTATTTTTATGATTCTCTTCTCGCTTGGAGGTTCTGTTTTTGGTATGGGTGAAGAAGTTATTCCGTTTATTTTAATTTTTGTCCCGATGGCATTGATGCTGGGTTATGATTCAATTACAGGTGTAGCAATTCCGTTTGTTGGTGCCGGTGCAGGATTCGCCGGTGCATTTATCAATCCATTTACTTTGGGAATTGCGCAAGGAATTGCCGAGTTACCTCCGCTTACTGGAATAGAATATAGAATTATTGTTTGGATTATTCTTACAGCTATTGCAATCTATTTTGTAATGAAATATGCCGATAGAATTAAAACAAAACCCGAATTGAGTCTTACTTACAAAATGGATCAAAGCAAACGAGAGAATTTACATGTTTCCGAATTAGAAACATTTAAAGGAATTGATGCCAAACATAAATGGGTGCTGCTGATTTTCTTAGCGGGATTGATTGTGCTGGTTTTCGGTGTAATAGTTTACGGCTGGTATATAGCTGAAATTAGTGCCGTGTTTTTTGCCACGGGGATTGTTGTTGGTATTGCAGGTAGACTTACAGTTAATGAAATAACAGATTCATTTTTACAAGGGGCAAAAGATTTAATGGCAACTGCTATTATTATTGCATTGGCAAGAGGTATTCTTATAATTGCAACAGAAGGAAAAATTATCGGTACTATATTATATGCATTATCAGATCCTATCGAAGCGCTTCATCCCGTGATATCAAGTCAAGCTATGTTTGTAATACAATCGTTAATAAATTTATTTGTTCCATCGGGAAGCGGGCAGGCTGCTTTAACAATGCCGATTATGGCGCCCCTCGGTGATCTTGTAGGTGTATCCCGTCAAACCGCAGTTTTGGCTTTTCAATTCGGAGATGGTTTTACTAACATGATTATCCCCACATCGGCAATAACAATGGGTGTTCTTACTCTGGCTGATATCCCATGGAATGTTTGGGCAAGATGGATGATTAAACTCCAAGTTATTTTTATTATTGTCGGCTTAATTCTATTAATTCCTCCATACTTTTTCTGGTAAAAAAAATGGCTGATGTACCCAAAATCACCAAGAAAAGGAATCGGTTGTATAATAATTATCTTAATTTTATATTACGCCTTAAGTTAAATAAGTGTCTACGATTGGAGAATCGAAATAATGAAACCGCGACTTTTAGTTGTTGAAGACGATTATGAAAATCAAAAATTCTTAGAGATTTTTTTAAGAAGAAAATTTGATGTGGAGATATGCGATTCAGCAGATACTTTTTATGCATTATTTGAAAAAAACAAATACGATATTATTTTGATGGATATTTCTCTAAGGGGTAAGAAAGATGGTCTTCAAATTACTAAGGAACTTAGAGAAAATGATCAATATAAGAACTTACCCATTGTTGCGTTATCAGCTCATGCATTTCAAAAAGATAAAGAAAATGCTTACCAAGCCGGTGTTGATGCTTTCCTTACAAAACCTGTACAAAATGAAGTTCTTCTGGAAACATTAGTAAAACTCAGCAAATCTTCTAAAAATTAGTTGTAACATTTCCCGTCATTCACTCGTCTAAAGCAGTAAAAAAAATGAGAAATAATTATGCGTGGTAGAATCCGAATTCTAAGTGTTGCTTTAACTGCTTTTCTTTGTTTATCAATTAATGCACAGAGCAGAATAATGTTTATGCTGCTTGGGACGATTGGGATGATTGGCGTTTTGAATTTAGTTATGATAGACCTTTTATCGAAGTGAATTACGGATTAGGAACTCCTAAACATGATAAGTTCTATCAAGACTTTGCAAAAATTGGGTTAACTGAAATAAAGCTTGGTTACTTAAAAGAAAGCGATCGTTATTACGAAAATATTGATGACAGAAAAGAAACTTTTGTATTTACTTCAACATTATCACCCGAATTAAGCACTGTAAATTCAGAGCCACTTGAGTTTGAAACAGAAATTTGGCGATTTGGTTTTGCAACTCGCCATACTTTAGGTTATTACGGAGATAGTTTTTCGGTATTACCATACCATCAAGACGGATTTGTTTGGTCTCGTTTAGAAACTTCCGAAAAGATTGATCCGGTTTTAGGAAATGATTTTTTAGTACTGGAAGTAATAAATGATCATATAATAATTGAAAGATACATTGAGGCATTTAGGTTCGGGACTATCAATGAAGGCGGAATTAGGTTTGAATTCATGAACACTGTTTCGATTAATGCAGGTTATGAAGCGTCGGTAATTTTTCCAAGACATTTATTCTGGAAACAAGCAGGGAGTTATATTATTCAGAAAGCAGGACAGGGTGCTTTAACCTATTTTATAAACGAAATTCTCGACTCATCTCCGGTTGCTGCGCCAATTGTAAGTTTTCTTTTACAGAACGGTTACGCTTATGCTTTTCATTTACTTAAACAAAAAGATATGAATTGGCCTTTTGAAACCGAAGCCCCGTTAACATACGAGACTTTTAAGTTTGGAATTACTTTTACCTTTTAACCTGATTTAACAACCTTGATGGTAAAATGAACTCGTAAGAAGTTTTTATCCGTCAAGGTTGTTTACTTTTTTCGGCTTCAGTATAAAAAGATATGACTGCAATAAGGTTTTAAGTCAATATACAACCCATCGCGATTTATCTCCTCAACGGATCTGTTGTACTCAACATCATTAAGAATATCTCGGATAATAAATTCACCCGAATAATTCTTTGTATCAAATTTTATTCTGCATTGAGAACGATGATTAGCAAAATTTACAACTACTAAAATTCTATTTTCGTTTTTATCCCAAATCCAAGATGCCATATTTGTATTAGATGAATTACCTTCCCATGCTTGTAATGTATCTGCCAAATACCAATTGCCATTTTTAAATATTCCCGTGTTGGTTATTTTCATAACTTTTTTGTAAAACGAATTAATCTGTTCGTTAAAATTTTCTTCCGGTTCACGATCGAGTTGAACCGGTAATTTTGTAAGCTTCCCTTCAAATTGACCATCATAAATTAATTTCATTCCAGGTAATGTAAATAACATTACAATTGCAGCTTTGATTTTATCTTCATTAAAAACTTTTAGACTCCTTTGTTCATCATGGTTTTCGATAAATCGCATTAGTTTCTTTTGAAAATTTATATCGGCGAGCAGATGATTCCTTATTTCGATTATAGCTTCAGTTTTTAATCTATCGAGTAATTTTTTATCATATGTATAATCAAATCCCATTTGTTGCATTTCGTATTCTTTGTTCCAATAGACTTCTGCGATAAAAATAAACTCTTTATTATCTACTTTAATTTTAGGAATAACATCACTCCAAAATTCTGTTATTGGGAATGATACTTTGCTCTCGGAAAAATATTTTCCCCATGTATCGATAAAACCCGAATTGTTAACTAACATAGCCATATCGCATCTAACACCATCGCATAGTTGTGCAACTTTTTTAAGTTGATTAAACATAAATTCTCTTGCATCAGTGGAAAAGTAATTTACTTGAACAGTATCCTGCCAAGCATCAAAAAACGGATCTTTACCGTGAGCAAATATTTTTTTCCCACTTTTGAAAAACGTCTTTGGTTCTTTCCTTAAATTATCTTCCGATCCTTCAAGAAATATTTCGGGATTTGTTTTCAACAAATTGCTTTCAGCGTTAAAGTGATTCGGAATAAAATCAAGAATTAACTTCAAACCAATTGAATGCAAGTTCTCTCTTAATTTGAGAAGACTATCTTCACCGCCTAAGTTAGGATTAACAGTATAATCTTCGATTGAATACGGCGAGCCGATTACATCTTCTTTCTTCCAACCGGGTAAAGCAGTTGTGTATTCTGTTAAGAGTCCTTCTTCAAAACAATATTTTGCAACAGCGGATTGGTTCGTTTGCCAAACTCCCATAAGCCATATATAATCAAAACCGTAGGATTGCAGTTCTATCCAATAGTTTAATGGAACTTCGTGAAGCTTTTTGTTTTTGCCGAATCTTTTAATCCAAACGCGGGTGTTTATTTCATATAGAAGTGGGTTGCTATTCATTTCCATTTTGTTTGTCGTTTAGCAAAACTTTCTTTTCTAATTGAAGCTCATTGATTTCTTTCATCAATTCAATTACTTCTGCTTCATCGGCTGTTTCAGGGATTCGTTTGTTAATAATTTTAATTTGCTCATCAATTTTTTGCAGTTTATATTTTCTTAAAATATCATCAACATACTTTGTAAGATTTCCTTCTGAATCTCCGTTCATAAAAAAACCATCCCACCTTTTACTGATAGTTTCTTCGGAAATTGCAAAGCCAAGAGTGAATCTTTTAAGATTTTCATCTTCTATTTTTTCTATTATTGATGCAGGGGAAATGATACCGTGATCGTAACATTCGAAAATGATTTCGGCTAATCTTTTATAAATGGGATTAACAAACTCATCCGGTTGAATAAAATTGAGAATTTTTTCCATCAAATTCCGGTTGCCGGAGAAAAGTAATTTAATCAACTCTTTTTCTTGTGTATTTTCTTTTGTTGCTGATAATTGACCGTTACCATTTTTTCTTCCGCGAACGCTTTCACTTTTCTTTTGCTGAGCTTGTACTTGGTTGAGATATTTTATCAACTCAGATTCAATTAACTTTTCTCGAAGTCCGAATTTTTTAGCAATGGTTTTTATTAACAAATTTCGTTTTAATTCATCAACAACAAGGGCTGCAGATTTTACCATCTCACGAATTGCTTCGGCATGTTTAGACGGATCATCAAACATTCCGGCTTCCTTAAATTGCGTGGTTTGATACTCAAGAAAATTTTCCGCTTTAGAAATTTGTTCTTCGAATTCATCTTTACCATGTTTCGTAATAAATGAATCAGGGTCTTCACCTTTGGGCAGAGTTGCAATTTTAACTTCAAAATCCTGCTTAAGCAAAAGTTCGATACTTCTTAACGAAGCTTTCATTCCCGCGGCATCCGCATCAAATAAAAGGACAACATTTTTAGTAAATCGTGATAGAAGCTGAACCTGTTCTTCGGTTAATGATGTACCGGAAGAGGCAACAACATTTTTTACTCCGCCTTGGAATAAAGCAATAACATCCATGTAACCTTCAACAAGAATGACTTTATTTAGTTTTCTTATTTCATCCTTTGCATGATATAACCCGTAGAGCGAACGTTTTTTATAATAGATTATAGATTCGGGAGAATTCAAATATTTTGCTGCTTGTTCTTTATCGTCAAGAATTCTTCCGCCGAATGCAATAATTCTTCCGTTAGTAGAAAAAATCGGGAAAATAATTCTATTGCGGAATTTATCATAAAATTCACCGTTATCTTTTTTATCGACTAATCCAAGGGTCATTGCATTGTTTAAGTCAATATTGTTTTCTTTGGCAAACTTTACAAAATTATCCCAGCCGGGGAGAGCAAACCCGACTCCGAAAATACGCATTGTTTTTTCTGTTAGGTTTCTTCCGGACAGATAATCACGTGCATAAGCACCGCCGAGGCTTTTAAGTAAATTTTCCGAAAAATATTTTGCTGCTTGAAGATTTATTTCGTAATAAGTTTCTTGTTCATTCTGTGCTTCGGAGGAAATATTTTGATCATATTCAATTTTAATTCCAAGATGCTCCGCCATTTCTTGAACGGCTTCAATAAAGGAAATGCTTTTGTATTCCATTAAAAATTTGAACACATCACCACCGGCACCGCATCCGAAACAATGATATATCTGTTTTTCTTCATTTACAGCAAAAGAAGGTGTTTTTTCTTGATGGAAAGGACAAATTCCGAAGAAATTTTTACCCCGCTTTTTTAACTGAACATAAGCCGAAATTAAATCAACTATATCGGATGAATTACGGATTTCTTCTATTTTTGAATCTGGTATGCGCATAGGGAACTTGTTTTTATTGACTCTAAAATAGCAAAAGATTTTTTCCTAAATAAGGCATTCCTGCTTTTTCTTTCATTGAAGTGCTTATGTTATATTTGTATTTTGAAATACATTAAAAAGAGAACAAGATTGATAGAGAAAAGTATTCTGCTGATTCTGGCAAGTAAAGATTTTAATGAAGATGAATACCTTGTTGTTAAAACAATATTAGAACGAGAAAATTTTAAGTTGTTTATTGCTTCGGATGCCCACACTTTGTGTGTCGGAAGTAAAGGATTAAAAGTTAGACCCGATATTTCATTTTACAACATGCGCGAAAGTAATTTCAATGCGATTGTATTGATTGGCGGAAGCGGAATAAAAAGTTATTGGGGTAATTCGCTATTACATAATCTCGTGAATAATTTTAACCGTTCAAATAAATTGATAGCAGCTATTTGCAGTGCGCCGGTTATTTTATCCCGAGCCGGTTTATTAAATGATAAAGAAGCAACTTGCTATATGAATGATAGAAAGGAACTCGAAAGAGACGGTGTCGTTTTTGTTGATGTTCCGGTGAAGTTCCAAAAGAATATAATTACTGCTCAAAATGCATCTGCTTCACAGCAGTTCGCTCAAACAATCGCAGAAAGGTTAAAATAATTGCGAACCTTTTTTTCT
>DSBF01000563.1 GCA_011049495.1 Ignavibacteria bacterium | reverse complement strand
GAGCTATGTTAGCACGCCGACAAATGTCGGCGGTTACATACCCCCTTGCTCGCAAAATGTTAACAGATACATTGAAACAAGTATCCGCAGGCCTGACTGCTTCAGGCAGGCTTTATCTCTGCGGAGGTAACCCCTCGGAATCAAAACAAAATCCTTTGTTCCTAAAAGTAGTGCGGTTTTTTCGATTAGCAAAAAAAAATAACTCATATAATTCAATCACATACGGAGACTAATTTTTTTTGCGCATACGTCAGAATTCAGGATAAAAGGAACTTCTATTATATTCACAATCTCAAGAGATCGAAAATTTATAAATAAAGCACTTTGCCACCTAATAATCCGCTGACCTTAATTAATAAAATGCATTGAGTTTATTCCCTCCTCATTAAATTGATATTAGACACCCCTCTTCATATATTTAAAATCTTTATTTCTGTGAAAAATGAAACATATTAGAAATTTTTGCATAATAGCCCATATCGATCACGGTAAATCCACTTTAGCCGATGGTTTGCTTGAAAGCACTGATACGATTACTCAGCGTGAGCGGCGGGATCAATTATTAGACAGCATGGACTTGGAGCGCGAGAGAGGCATTACTATCAAGTCTCATGCTATCCAAATGAAGTATAAAGCTGTAGACGGAAATCTTTATACACTTAATTTAATTGACACACCGGGGCACGTAGACTTTTCTTACGAAGTTTCACGTTCGCTTGCCGCTTGCGAAGGTGCTTTGTTAATTGTTGATGCAGCACAAGGCGTGGAAGCTCAAACCATCAGTAATCTTTATCTTGCCATAGAAGCCGGACTAGAAATCATTCCTGTTATAAATAAAATTGATTTGCCAAGCGCTATGACCGATACGGTCAAATCTCAAATTATAGATTTGATTGGTTGTGATGAATCTGAAATAATTTTAGCAAGTGCAAAGGACAGAATTGGAATACCGGAAATATTAGAAACAATTGTTAAGAAAATTCCTCCTCCAAAAGGAAATGAGGCTGCTCCTTTGCAAGCTTTAATATTTGATTCAGTATTTGATGCTTACAGAGGTGCGGTTGCATACATTAGAGTTTTCAATGGTACTATAAAAGAAAAAGATGCAATTAAATTTTTTGCTCACGATAAGCGTTATGAAGCTGAGGAAATAGGAATACTTAAGTTAGGCAGAATTCGAACTAAAGAATTAAAAGCCGGCGATGTTGGTTATATTATTTCCGGGATTAAAGATGTGCACGATACAAAAGTCGGGGATACAATAACTCATCAAAAAGGGGGTTCGGAAAAACCATTGCCCGGTTATAAAGAAATTAAACCGATGGTTTATAGCGGCTTGTTTCCTGTTAACTCCGAAGATTTTGAAGATTTGCGTGATGCACTCGATAAATTCCAACTAAACGATTCCTCACTTATTTATACACCTGAGACTTCTAATGCATTGGGCTTCGGTTTTCGCTGCGGATTTTTGGGAATGCTTCACATGGAAATTGTTCAGGAAAGATTGGAACGTGAATTCAACCAGTCGATTGTTACTACATTACCGAACGTTGAGTATGTAGTTTATACAAAGAAGGGAGAAAAAATTGTAGTCGATAACCCTTCCGAAATGCCGGAAGCCGGAAATATTGAAAAAGTTGAAGAGCCGTATGTAAAAGCACAGATTGTATGTCCAAGTGACTATGTAGGAACGGTTATGCAGCTTGGTATGGAAAAACGTGGTACTTACATAAACACAACTTATCTTGATCCCACTCGCGCCGATATTCATTTCGAGTTTCCGTTGTCGGAAATAATTTTTGATTTCTTCGATAAGTTGAAATCATTATCTCGCGGTTATGCTTCTTTTGATTATGAATATATTGGTTACAAAGAATCGGATTTGGTTAAACTCGATATTCTCCTTAACGGGGAGAAGGTTGATGCTCTTTCTATTATTGTTCATCGAAATAAATCGTATGAGTGGGGAAAGAAAGTATCATCAAAATTAAAAGAGTTGATACCCCAGCACATGTTTGAAATAGCTATTCAAGCTGCAATAGGTGCAAAAGTTATTTCAAGAACTACTGTTAAAGCTCTTCGCAAGAATGTATTGGCTAAATGTT
The DNA here is from genome assembly GCA_011049495.1 of Ignavibacteria bacterium. GTDB lineage: Bacteria > Bacteroidota > Ignavibacteria > Ignavibacteriales > Melioribacteraceae > SURF-28. The sequence continues at coordinate 5,109 of DSBF01000563.1, read as the reverse complement.
ACGGCGGCGATATTACAAGAAAGAGAAAATTACTTGAGAAGCAGAAAGAAGGTAAGAGAAGAATGAAGCAAGTCGGTAATGTAGAAATTCCTCAAGAAGCTTTCCTGGCTGTGCTTCAAATTGAAGATTGACCTTCAAGCAAAAATTATGTCCACTAAAAAACAAAAATTCTTTTCGATAAAACGTTTTCTACTTTTACTGGTTCTTGCGGTTTTTCTTGCATTCGGATCAAAAGTTTTCATAGCCGAAGCATACCGCATTCCGACTTCTTCAATGGAGACAACTTTATCTGCGGGTGATTATGTAATTGTTAATAAATTTACTTACGGACCGCGCACACCGGGATATTTACCTTTTACCGATATTAAAATTCCTTCAATAAAATTTCCAATGATTTCTAATATTGAAAGAAACGATGTTCTCATTTTCGATTTCCCCGATATTTTGAAAACCGATTTTCCAAACGGTAAATCAAATTATATAAAAAGATGCATTGCCTTACCGGGGGATACGTTAAGTATTATTAACAGAATAGTATATATCAACGGTCATGAATTGCCCTCACCTTCAACTCTGCATTTCTCACGCACAAAATCAAAATATCTTGGTGTACCGAATAAATTTATTTTCCCGAATGATTCCGAATGGAATGAAGATAATTACGGTCCGATATTGATTCCGAGTAAGGGTTTATCAATTAATCTTTCTCCGAGGAATTTTAATAGATGGATAGATTTAATCAAGTATGAAAATCCCGGAAGAATGATCTATACCGAATCGAACAAATTATATTTTGACCGAGAAGAACTTATCACGTATACATTTAAAAATAATTATTACTTTTTCTTAGGTGATAATCGTGATGAAAGTTTTGACAGCAGGTTCTGGGGATTTGTACCCGAACAAAATATAATCGGCAAACCGTTTTTTATTTACTGGTCTGTAAATCATAATGATGAGATTACCGATATTACTAAATTATGGAATTCAATAAGATGGAGCAGAATAGGAACCATAATTAAATAAATGTGGTTTACTCGATATTGAATTTCTGATAATTTTTCAAAATTAAAACAACCGAAAATTAATAAAATGATATTACTAATAATTATCATTCTATCAATAGGTTTGAACCTAACCGCTCAAGAAAAATATTTTATCTTTTTTACTGATAAAGGAATTACCGAAGAAAACTTCAATTCACAGGAAAAAATTCTTTTCAAATCTCAAGTTCAGCTTACACAAAAAGCAATCGAGCGAAGAAAAAAAGTACTCGGCGAAAATTACATCCGGTACATTGATCTTCCTTTAAATGAAAGATATTTGATAGAATTAGAAAATCGCGGAATAAAAATTGAGAAAGAGCTCAAATGGTTCAATGCTGTTTCGGCTTACTTAAACGAATTCGAAAGAGATGATATTGCCGGTTTGAGTTTCATCAAGAACATAGAAAAAGTTAAATCATTCCCGGCAAACAAAGTTGAGCAGATAAAAACTAATCATGTACAATCCGTACAATCACAAAAATATACTTTGGATTACGGACGATCGCTGGCTCAAAACGAAATGCACGATATTCCTATTGCACATGATGCCGGTTTTAACGGGCAAGATGTTATAATTGGATTTTTAGATTCAGGTTTTAATTGGAAAGTACATCCGGCTTTAAAAAATTTAGATATCTTATATGAATATGATTATGTTCGAGATGATGATGTAACTTCAAATCAACCGGGTGATGCACCCGGTCAAGATATGCATGGGACTGCAGTTTTTTCTATTGCAGCCGGATTTACGGAAGGGGAGTTAATAGGACCTTGTTACGGTGCTTCATTTTTTCTTGCAAAAACCGAAGATATAGCAACTGAGAAAAGAATTGAAGAAGATAATTTTGCAAAAGCTGTCGAAGATTTTGAAATGATGGGTGTTGATGTTATTACAGCATCTCTCGGTTACTCTCTTTTTGATCCCGGTGAAGGTTCTTACACTTATCAAGATATGAATGGTCAAACAACTGTAGTGGCACAAGCTTATAATTATGCTTATGAGATGGGAGTTGTTACCGTTAATGCAGCTGGTAATGAAGGTTTGAGCAGTTGGAGACACATTATCTCTCCAGCCGATGCATTTGGTGTTATTGCAGTCGGTAATATTGATTTGAACGGTCAATTGAATTCTTCAAGCAGCAGAGGTCCGACTGCAGATGGAAGAATTAAACCGGAAGTCACTGCAACAGGTACAAGAATTTACCATGCCGAATCAGCAGGAGGATTTAGTAATTTTGGTTCGGGTACATCATTCGCTGCGCCAATGGTTGCAGGAATGATTGCTCAATTACTCTCTGCATATCCATATTTAACAAATGAGCAGGTAAGAAGTATAGTATTACAATCGGGTGATAATTATGAAACTCCCAATAACGATGTAGGTTATGGAATGATGTCGATTTTGCGTGCATTAAATACTCCGAACATCTGGCAGTATGATTCAAATCAATACCGTGTTAATAAAATGTTTTTAGACGAGGATATTTTTTTCAACGAAGAATTTGGCATTTATTATAAGAAAGCAAATGACGATTGGCAGTTTTTCAATTTTGAACAAAGCAGCAGCGGTTATTATACTTTTGATGTACCAGATTATTTTGTTACCGGGGATACGATTAATTTTTATTATACATTTCGAAATACCGGTAATCAGCTAATTAGAGAACCACAGGATAAGAACTATACTTTTATTCTATCGCAGATTAGTCACCGCGAAGAACATGAACCGTTAACCAATACATTTTTGCTTTATCAAAATTATCCAAACCCGTTTAACTCACAAACTAGAATTGAATTCGAATCTCCTAAAAGTGATTATGCACAGGTAATTATTTATAACATACTTGGTCAACAAGTAAAAGAATTATTTAATGGTGTAGTTGCAAAAGGTATAACAAGACTTTCTTGGGATGGTACTGATAATTCAGGACAGAATGTTGCAACCGGTCCTTATTTGTATTCCGTGAAAATGAATGGACAAGTTTTGTCAAAAAAGATGATGCTTTTAAAATAAGACACTAATTTCACGAATTGACACGAATTAACTTGAATTGAAATTCATGAGATTCGGGTCTTAGGACTAAATTACCAGGCGACAAATGTCGTAATAGTAAATGACAAAAAAAATACTTTACTCAGCACAACAAAAATATCTTGATTCGATTCAATCCGAATCCGAACCTCTGTTAAAAGAAATGGAAGAGTTTGCTTATGAGAAGCAAATTCCGATTTTAAGTAAAGCAGCTGCTGATTTTCTCGAACAAACTATATTGATTCATCGACCAAAAAGAGTTTTGGAAATAGGTATGGCAATAGGTTATTCATCAATAAGAATAGCAAAAACGCTGCGTGGGAAAGGAATATTGGATACTATTGAACTAAGCAAGGATAATATTAAAATAGCTCAAGAATTTATTTCACGATCCGGGAATAAAGATAAAATTAATATCATAGAAGGTGATGCGTTGAAATTACTCCCAATAATGATAGATAAATATGATTTTATTTTTATTGATGCCGATAAAGAAGATTACGAAAAATTGTTCTATTATTCTTTACTGCTCTTAAATAAAAGGGGAGTGATGTTTGTTGATAATCTCTTATGGCATGGATACGTAGCTTCAAAAAATGTCCCGGTAAAATATAAAACCTCTGCTGATTCTATTAGAAAGTTTAATAAATTGTTTATTTCACAAAAGGTATTGAAGACTACAATCCTCCCGATAGGCGACGGTATTGGTTTAGGAATTAAATTAGATTAGTCATGGATAAAGAAAAATATAAATCACTAGCCGAAGAGTTTATCATAAAAGTAGACGAATTTTCGAATAGTAGATTAAAAAATGCTGAAGACTTAACCCGGTTATCAGAATTATTTTTTAAGGAAGATAAATTCTACTTGTTAGATGACCTTGCATTCTCTGCTAAATATGCACAAGGACTAATAAAAATAATTCGTGACCGCAGCAACAATTTTGAAGACGATTACTTTGATAAAATTAGAGTTGAATATACGGAAGCAATAAAAAAAATGAGATCGGTTATAGAAGAAATTCTCGATGGCTCATCGTCATTCATAAAAGAAATTTTTTCCGAAAAATATTTATCAATGACACACGAAAGCTTGAACAATTTGAATCAATTAATTGATGATTTAAGTTGGGTGAAGTTATATCTCAATGATCAGAAAAGATAACCGGTTGGGTTAATAAAAATTGAGGGCTCTCTTAAAAGTATTGTTGTAAAATTCTGTTTCAGCTCTGTTCTATTTTCACTGTAAGCTTAACTTCTAAAACAGCCCCGATTAATTTCAATACTATATCACTTATTTCGTTTTAGTGTTTCCGAATATTTTTCAGCTACTTCCTGTACCGATTTGCTTGATATCAAATTATAAATTCTATTTCTTAATTCTGCCCATTCTTCGTGTAACGGACAAGGATTTTCATCAGAACATTCTTTTAAACCGGTAACACATTTCAAATTAATAACGGGACCTTCAACTCTTTCAACAATTTCAAGAATTGAACTTTTCTTTGCAAGTTCAGTAATCTTAAAACCACCGCCCCTTCCTTTGAAGGAGTCAACATATCCGTATTTTGCCATTCTTTGCAAAATCTTTGCGAGATAGTGAGCAGGAATTTCTTCACTTTTTGCAATTTCCGAAGACATGATTAATGATTCTTTTGGTTGTCTTGCTAGAAACAAAATTGCACGAATAGCGTACTCTCCAGTTTTTGTATAGATCATTCTTTGCCCCTTTTGTGTTAATAAAATATTGTAATTGGGAGTCTAATATCTTAATTAAAATTAAGTAAAAGAGAACTTTTTGTCAAGATTTATGAAAAATTAATAAAATTGATTTTTCACATTAAATGAGGTTTTTTATTAAGCATCTGCTGAATTACTAATGTGTTGGTATAAAACTGAATGATAATTAATCATTTAAATAATACATTGAGTTGTTTTTACACGGAAATAAAATTTGAGGTTATTGCCTTATTTAACTTCAACAAAAATATTTTTTTCGAGCAATGAAGTTTCTGAACTGCCTCGTGTAGCG
>DSBF01000554.1 GCA_011049495.1 Ignavibacteria bacterium | reverse complement strand
ACAAACATTGAAGGTTGCTTGTTTTTAACCTTCAATGTTGCATTAATAGGCTAAAATTAAGTTACCTGAAAGGTCTGAAAACATTGACCTTTAAGGTAATAACATCTTTGCGTAAGGTGAGTTAAATAAAATGCAGTGTTAAAAACGGGAGTGAGAATTTTTGTAATAAGTAATTATAACTGCCATTCAATATCTCTCTGCCATTCATCCAGCATGTCTTTATCTAAATTAAGAATTCCCTCTTTGGTAATTCCTGGAACAAGCGGATAAAATTCATTTAATTTTTCAAAGAGCGGGAGTCTTTCCTCTTCGGATTTTGCTTTCATAATGAGGTGTAATAAAGTAATTCCATCCACAGGTGAAGATAATTGTAATATCAAGTCATAGCTATTTACTTTTTTATCGTCATAGTTAATTTGTTCAAGTATTTCCGCCAACTGATGATTTGTTTTAATATGAATCGGAATTCCGACAATACCGCTTGACGATATTTTGCATCTATGGTCTTTTACAAGCACGAGTTCTCTATTTTGTGTAGTAATTTTGAGCTTCCCGTTATTTGTAACGATGTAAAGGTCTCCATAATCATTTATCTCGGCTGTAAATTTCCCGGCTACAACTTCTATATCCGCTGTATTTGTTTTAATGGTCAGTCGTGGGTCATCAATTTTACAATTACCGTAAATTTTTCCGGATAATAAGGATATTACGTTATCGCTGTCTTTCCCTTTAATGACTTTTATAGAAGAGAAACTTCTAACATCAATTCTTCCTGCATTAGGAATAAACACCGATACATTTGTTGAATCATATGTATTTAATGTTTGGTCGGCATCTATTTCAGTAAGCGAAGAAACCGGAACAATAGTATAACCGCCATAATTTGATTTAACCTGCCAGGGTAAGTTTGTATTGAGAAAATCATATAATAAATATGCTCCAACTATTGTTAACATGACAACAAGCGTAATCCATAGATTCACCGATTTAACTTTTTTGTTTTGTACATCATTTGAAGATGTTTTATCAGCATCTCGATTAAAATCATGGGTCTTGAGAAACTTTTTCCTTTTCTCTCCAACAGCCTCGGTATTCTCGGTTAACTGCCTTAGTTTTTTTTGTTTATCTTCTTCTATCTTTTCTAAACTTTTTGAAAGTAGTTCATCGGAGATTTTCCCAAGAAGTGTTTCGGGAGTTTTAATACCAATTGGCAGTGATGCCGCTTTATTAAGAAGTTTTTTTAGTAATTCGTACTCGCCGGCAACATCTGTATACTCTTCAAGATAAGAATCTACTCTGCTTTTGTCATCAGCAGAAAGTAAGCCGTCAACATAATCATGCATCATATTTCTAACTTCATCCCGCGTCATTGTATATCAATCCCGACTAAACTTGCTCTTGTAGTACGAATTATTTTTTTTATTTCATCGATTGAAAGGTCATCAAAAAATCCGGCTATTTCATCAAAGTCGTAGCCCTCTACATCATGAAGAACAAAGATTGTTCTTTCCAATTCAGGTAATTCTAATATTGTACTTTCGAACTGGTTGTTAGTATGAACCCGGTTATAAACCGTAGAGTCAAACTTTTTGGCATTGGGATAAACCCTCTGTCTTCTTTCACGAGTTCGTAATTCTTCCATAATTTCAAAGACAGCAATGCCTCTCAGCCATGAGTTTACCGACGTATCTTCTCGAACAAATTTTAAATTGTGCCAAGCGGAAAGAAAAACATCCTTTGCAACTTCTTCTGCAATTTTAACATCACCTAAACACAAACCACAGATAGCAAAAACTTTGTTAAGATTAAGTTCACATAGTTCTAGGAAAGAATTCTTTCTTCCTTTTTGCGAAAGTCCAATTAAATATTTTATGTAAGTAACATTCGGTTCAGGCAAGTTTAATTCCGCATTGTTCTAAAGAGTAAATTTATTCAAGAAAAATAAAAGATTGAAAAAATTCATAAACCGCATCACTGAGCTTTTTTCGATTAGTAATCGTTTTTACCTTAGTTATAATATGAATATTATATAATTTGTTCAACTTGAAAAGCCATATAATATGATTCCCAAGAAATAAATAGTTTGATTGCTTTAAGAATTTTGCTTTCCACTAAATATGGTTTTTCACTCATTCGGATATTTAAGTAACAGTAAAAATAGTGAATTCCAAACCCGATTTCCGCCTCTTTTGATTGTATTTACAAGTGCTTAATACTATTTTTACTGATACATTTTTTATAAAAAGTACGAATAAATATTATTTCGAAATTGAAGGAAGATGGAGGTAGTTGTATGTCTAACGCGTATTTCAAGGTTCCGGTACCTGTAAACGAACCGGTAAAAAATTATGTCCCGGGGAGTCCCGAAAGAGAAGTTCTTACAAAACGAATAAGTGAATTAAAGTCACAGCAGATTGAAGTTCCCCTGATAATTGGCGGTGAAGAAGTTAAAACAGGTAACACTCAGGAAATGGTTATTCCTCATAACCATAAACATGTTCTTGGAGTTTACCACAAAGCAGGGAAAAAAGAAGTCGATATGGCAATTGAAGCCGCACTTGAAGCCCGAAAAGAATGGGCAAATATGCCTTGGGAACAACGTGCTGCAATTTTCTTGAAGATGGCTGATCTCCTAGCGGGTCCATGGAGAGCAACTTTAAATGCAGCCACAATGCTTGGTCAATCTAAAACAGTTTACCAGGCAGAAATAGATTCTGCTTGTGAGCTGATTGATTTCTACAGGTTCAATACTTACTACATGACACAAATTATGTCCGATCAACCTTATTCACCGGCAGGAATGTGGAATCGAGTTGAATATAGACCGCTTGAAGGATTTGTCTTTGCCGTAACTCCTTTTAATTTTACATCTATTGCAGGTAACTTACCAACCGCACCCGCAATAGTCGGTAACGTATCTCTTTGGAAACCTGCATCAAGCTCAGTCTATTCCGGTTATTGGTTAATGAAATTATTTGAGGAAGCCGGTCTTCCAAAAGGTGTTATTAATTACATCCCCGGTTCAGGCGGACAAGTCGGTAATCCTGTAATGGAAAGTCCTCATTTAGCCGGTATTCACTTTACAGGATCAACTGCGGTATTCCAGGGTATGTGGAAAACTATCGGTAATAATTTATCAAAGATGAAATACTATCCAAGGATTGTCGGTGAAACCGGTGGTAAAGATTTTATCTTTGCTCATAACACCGCAGATATTGACGCACTTGTCGTTGCAGCACTTCGCGGTGCGTTTGAGTATCAAGGACAGAAATGTTCTGCTGCATCAAGAATGTATGTTCCAAAATCTATTTGGGGTGAATTCAAAGAAAAGTTTGTCGCCGAAGTAAAGAAAATAAAAATGGGTGATGTAGAAGACTTCACTAATTTCTTTTCTGCTGTTATTGATGATGCGGCTTTCAAATCAATTACAGAATATATTGACTATGCAAAAGAATCTAAAGATGCTGAAATTATAACCGGTGGAAATTACGATGATTCTAAAGGTTATTTTATCGAACCGACTACAATTGTCACAACAGACCCAATGTTCAAAACAATGCAGGAAGAAATCTTTGGTCCTGTACTAACAATTTATATTTATGAGGATGAAAAATTTGACGAAGCTCTCGATCTATGCGATACAACTTCACCTTATGCACTAACCGGTGCAATTTGGGCACAAGATAGATATGCATTGATCAAAATGTCAGATAAACTAAAAAATGCTGCAGGTAACTTTTATATCAATGACAAACCTACTGCTGCGGTTGTTGGTCAACAGCCATTCGGTGGTGGAAGAGCAAGCGGTACAAACGATAAAGCCGGCAGCGCTATGAATTTATTAAGATGGATGTCGGTTAGAACAATTAAAGAAACTTTTGATCCGCCAAAAGATTGGAAGTATCCGTTTATGCAGAAATAATTTTCTCAGCTTTAGAGATTCCATCTTTTGGAAAGATGGAATCTCTGCTTTTCTATTTTCCGTTGATATATCTATTCAATTTCAAAATTATAAAAATCTTCTTCTATTTTTTCTTTTCCTTCTTCATGGAATTCTTCAAATCTCTCTCTATTTCCAAACCAATCTAATACATCTTTTCTTTTAATTATCGTGGGTTTGTTTGAGAGTAAAGATTTATATGAACTGTATTTATAATTTCTATAGTCCTTTGTTAATTTATGATGAACCGGATTTAAATGGATATACCTGATAACACTTAACAAATATCTTTCATCTGTTATCCATCTTCTTTTAAAATTTTTTATGAACAGATTTCCTTTCCTTTTTTCTTGTGTATTTACCGCCATTGCATAACTTACAAACAATCGTCTAAATTGTTTACTGACAAGGTTAGGGTCTTCTTCATTTATTCTAATTAAAAAATGAAAGTGATTGGGTAATAAACAAAAGGCATAAACATCTATAAAATTTGCAAGATAAAATTTGACTCTACTTAAAAAGTATTGATAATTCTCAACCTTGAAAAATAACTTATCGTTACCTACAGCTCTATTATAGACATGAAAATAGCAGTCTTTGTAAAGAGGTAAATGATATGATGATTCTTCCTTCACATTTTAATATATCGAATTATAAAAAGAGATTCCATCTTTTAGAAAGATGGAATCTCTTTTCTAAAGCTAATCAGTCGGTTTTTCGGGAACGGGATAACTTGCAAAAAATTCTTCGTAAAATCTTTTCACATAGCCATTAATCAATTCTGTAATTCTATTATAGTTTTCTGATTTTATTATAACTCCGGCGTGATATTTCTTATTCAACTTCCATACAACTTCTTTATCACTAAATGCACTCATATCGGGCCATTCTTGTTTTGCAAGAGATAATAAAATAGCTGCATGATTGTTCTCAATATTCGGTAACTCATAATCGCCTTTGCCGCCAAGTAATTCGATCTTTGCCCATTCTTCCCAAAGATTAATTCCACTTGCAGCTTTTACAAGTTCATGTAAATTTGCACCGCCTACACGAGCGGATGTTTCGAGAAAATAAAACTTACCATCACTTATTGCTTTAATAAATTCCGTATGAGAAACTCCGCGTAGCAAGCCCATTACGTTCAATACTTGTTTGTTCATTAACTTCAAACTCTCGTCTTCTTCTGTATCTCTTGCTATAGTTCGACTCGTAAAAACCCTTCCTTCGTATGCGACTTCCATTGGTGGATTTTCGTATTTACTTGAAATCGAAAACTTAACATCATTATTGTATATGATAGAATCTACATGGTAAATATCTCCGGGTATAAACTGCTCTAGCAAGTAAAAAGACTGATCATCACCAAGTTTATCTAAAACTTCCCAAAGTTCTGCGGGTGCAAGTATTTTTTTAATTCCGATTGCGCCTGCCTGCATTCTTGGTTTTAATACATATGGAGGCTCAACTTTTTTTAAGAATTTTTTTATCTCATCATAATTTAATATCTGAACAAATTCCGGAGCGTTGATTCCAACTTCCTTTGCTCTCATACGCATTGCGAGTTTATCTCTAAAGTAACGAGCCGTCGTATCACCCATGCCAGGTACTCGTAAGTGTTCTCTCAACTTTGCTGCTTTCTCAACATCGAAGTCATCAAGAGCAACAATTCTATCAATTTTAACTGAGCGCGCGAGATAACTTACGGCATAAGTAACATCATTCATATTCCATTCTTTGTTAATATCCGGCATGTAATAAATGTCATCTAAAAACTCTCTCGCCAATTTGCATTCTCTAAGCTTTGTGAAGTAAGTAAAATTACATTTGCTCCTAATTTTTTAAGAGCCACCATAAAGTCATAGCCCTTTTCATAACTTGCAATGCAGAGAAATGTCATTGTTAAGCTCACTTTAATATCAGATGAGAAATATTAGCTTTCTTTAAGGTGAGAATCAAGATGATTAAACAATTGTACAAATTTCATTGATTGATTTTTTCGAGATGTTGGGAACTCTTGTCCCTTCTTTGGGGAATCCCGTTACAAGAATTAAATACGGTTTTTCATTTTCAGGTCTGTTTAGTATTTCATTTAAAAAATTCATTGGACTTGGAGTGTGTGTTAATGTAGCTAATCCGCAATTATGAAGAGCAGTGATTAAAACTCCCGTGGCAATTCCGACAGATTCCTTTGTGTAATAATGCTTTACTTTGTTTCCTTTAACATCAACACCACACTTCTTTTCGAAGATGATAATTAAATAAGGGGCATATTCGAGAAAGGGTTTCTCTGCGTTGGTCTCAAATTGTTCAAGAGCTTGCAGCCATTCGTCGGGAGCTTTACCGCCGTAAAATTCCCGTTCTTCTTTTTCGGCACCTTCGCGAATTTTCTTTTTAATTTCCGGGTCTTTTATAATTACAAAATGCCACGGCTGCATGTTTGCACCGCTCGGAGATGAGCCAGCCGATTCGATACAATTAAGAATTATTTCAATAGGAAAGTTTTGTGAAGAATATTCACGAATAGTTCTGCGTTTCTTAAGATAATCAGCAAACTCACGTGAACGTTTTTTCATTTCATCAATTGAAAACTTAGGAAAGTTCTTCAGCTCAATAAATTTCTCTTTATTCATAAATGAAAAGATAGTATTAGTAGTAGCCTAATTTCAAGAGATAAATAAAAAAGGTATTTCCGAATCTCCCTTAACATTGCTTGAGATTCCGGATCAAGCTTGTAAAGCAGCTTGTGCGGAATGACATTTTATAGGAAAGTTAAAGATGAAAATATAATTTATAAGTTAGTCTAAAATTCCTTCCTGCTTCCGGAAGGATCGATTTTACTCTTGATAAATGATTGCGGTATTCCTTATTAAAAATATTATCAACACTTAACGAAAATAAGTGGAGTAAATTTTCATTGCTGATTGAATATTGAACGAAAGAATTCAACACTCCGTAACCTGCAGTTGTTTCTTCGAATTCATCAACTCTATTTTGAGCAGCAGCAACCTCTGAGTTAATTCCTATGGTCAAGTGGTCCGAAAAATATATGAATTCAAAATTGCCTTTTAGCGGTGGTATTTGCGGTAATGGTTGATCAGAATTTTTGAAATTTCCCTTTGTATGGCTTAGTGTAAAACCAATTCTGAAATTGTTCATAAACTCCCATTGTATTTGACCTTCAATACCATAAAATAATGCGCCGACACCCTCGGTTTGATAAATTGGTAAGAATGTTGCGTAATTTAATTCGCCCGTGTTGCGAGGTACTATATAATAGGTT
>DSBF01000250.1 GCA_011049495.1 Ignavibacteria bacterium | reverse complement strand
ATTAACTTTCTAATTTTACTAAAATCTTCCCCGTCTCCGTATATAAGAAATTCAAAATCCTTAACGATCGAAAGGTTTTTTAACAATTTACATATATCAACAATCTTCTCGGTATTTTTCTGATAATTAAATCGAGAGAAAGAAATAACCTTTTTAGGTTTCTGTGAAAAGTCGGTTAGTCGTACTTTTTCTTTTGGAATAATTACTCCGTTTGGAATAACAACTATTTTCTTTTGATTGCAAAAACCTGATTTCACAATTTTATTTTTTTCACCTTCCGAAACCGCAATAATTTTGTAAGTAAATATTGATAAAACTCTTTCTAAACTTATATAAAGATATTTTTGAATATTATTGTAATCACCAATATGGAATCCGTGAAGTGTATGAATTGCTCTTCTACCGGTTAATAAAGCAAGAAGTCTTCCATAAATTCCTGCTCCTTTCCCGTGTGAGTGGATAATTGAAATGTTATTGTTCCTAACAAAACGGAACAATTTAAACAATACATTTATCTCAAACTTCCTGAAAGGAATTTCTATACAGTTTGCATCTCCAATTACATCTTTAAATTTTCCAAAGTACGGTTCATTATTCGGCGCGGCAACAAAGTGATTTACATTTTTATAATTACCTGTTATTAATCTAAAAACGTGTTCTGGTCCACCACCAATATCAGCACGGACAGTAATATGTAATACGTTTATTTTCTTTATCATAAGTCTTAAAGATTACGAGTTACTATTCCCCTTATCAATTTCTGATTCAGATATACAAAAAGTAAAATTGCACCTAACAAATTAATAACCTGAAACAATATTCCTTCAGAGTAATATAAAAATAGACCCATTGCCAATAGGATTATTGCATTAATAAATTTTAGTGAGAATATTGTTTCATAAGCAATGAATCGTTTCAAAATCACTATACGGATTAACCAAAGAACTAAAAAAGAAAGCAAGGTAGTTAATGCAGCAGCCCAAATTCCGTAAATAGGAATTAACAAAATGTTTGCAGTAATGTTAATAATCCCGGCAACCAACGATGTAAACAGCGCACCTAATGTATTCTTTTCAATTTGGTAAAATAATCCGTAAAAAGCTGCAAATGCGGAGAACATTACACCAATCAATAATGGCGGAACAAATAAATAAGATGAAACAAATTTTTCATCGATGAAAAGTTCAATTGCAATTTTAGAGACAGGCATTAAAAGAATTACACCGGTAAATTGTACTTTAAGATACTCAGAAAATATTTTTCTATATTCTTTACTACTTCCGGTTTGCTTCGACTGAAGTATTGCAAATTCCTGCCAAACCAAATAAAAGATGTGATTTATAAAAGTTAACAATGCTGCAAATTTGTTCGCTACACTATAAATTCCTACATCAGCCGGACTTTGAAGATAACCGAGTATTAATCTGTCTGATAAGTTCATTATCCACCATAACATAGCGTCAAACAATAGCGGATAAGAATAAACAAGCAGCTTGCTCAAAAGCGGGCTATTAAATGATTTGCGATATATGTAAGAATAAACTTTTGTTTTAAATAATAAATAAAAGGAAGAAACAAGACTCCCTCCGAAGTATGCAATTAATAATCCATCTGTTTTAAAATCAAAGATTACCAATAAAATTATACTGAGCACAGCAATTGTTAATGTATTTACAATGCCGGAAAGTGCGAATGCTTTTTGTAATTGAATTCCTCTTGCTATTCTCTGTAAAAAGAAATTAACAAAGTAAAAGTTAAAATATAAAATCAACCAAGTGGAGTGAGGAATACTCACAAAACTTGTTATTGCAGCAAAGAAAATATTCAGAAGAATCAAATTAATTGACAAAAAATAAAACGAAGTAGATACTACTTGGTTGCGCTGTTCTTTATCATCTGTATCCAACAAATACCTTAGAACACCTTCAAATAATTGCACACCAACAATCGGAACAAACAACATTACAATAGTATTAAGAATATCAAACAAACCGTATTCTTCTTGCGAGAGATAAAACGTAAATAAAGGTAAGAGTAGAAGTGTAATAATCTTTGAGCTTAGATTACCGAAAAAATAAAAGAGCAAACCTTTTTTAAAAAATTCTTTAGTCACGATTACTCATTAGTTTAATTTTGCTCGTTCAAAAATCTGTTCAACAGTTTCTATTGGAATAGTACTCTCATTCCAAAAATCAGCATCAATTAAATAACTTTGAATATAAGCAGCCAGCATCTGTTCATCGAAATCTTGATAAAACGATTTACCGAGACAGGTAATTTTCTTATTCAATATTTTCGCCTGTAACCCGACTGTAGAATTAATTGTTATTACCTCCTTTGCGTTTTGGATCAGCTCAATTGTATTGTTGTTGACAAAAGCAAAACCAAGTTTTTCTTTTAATTTATTTACTTTTTTTATAAAACCAAACTCAACTTCCCCGGGGTGCGGTTTTACAAGTAATTTTAATCCTTTTTCATTAGCCAATTGATTGGCAATTTCAAGAGCTTTAAGATTACCAACCTTACTATTTAAAATCAGTTGTGCATCTTTATTAACCTGCATTGGAAAAAATATGTAATTGGTTTTAAGTATATCAATTTCGTCAAAATTTAATTTTATAAAATTCCGTAAGTATTTCCCGACTAGTTTTTCTTTAGTTAATATAGGTTCGGTTTTCAAGAAATTTTTAATTGAGAACCCTATAAGATCATAAACATTTTTTGAATACTCTACATTAACTGCAGATTTGCTTTGAGGAACGGAATGTTGTTTTAGACTTTCTTGAATGTAATTATTCTTCCACTTATTAAATGAAGATAAATCATACGGTAGGGAAAGCAATACGCTTGGGTTAGCAGCTAAATAAGAGCGTGCATTTGTCCCCTTTGAATCAACAAAAATTTTATTAGGGAAATTGCCTAATTCAAAAAAAAGCGTCTTTATATTATTCTTACTTGCAAATATGGATGTTGTATGCTCAATCAAACGAACACCACCCCACATGAAGATATATTCATAATCGAATTCTGAAAAGCATGATTCCAATTTGTTCCAAACAACATTGGCAATATTAATAGCTAATTTTCTATCGATAAAATTTGCGGCAACCTCAAATGAATTTTCAACTTCAATTTCATTTGAAGAGGTTACATCTTTTTCAAATGGTTCAATTATGAGATTAGCTTCTCCGGCTTCTCTAATAATTGAGTATTTGTTTGTAAGAAAATGCGTCTCATATTGAAATTGCTTCAATACATTTTGAAGTCTGCGAAAAAAATGGAAATGATTATTAAATGTGGTAATAACAAGAATTTTCTTCATATAACCAGTGCGGAATGTTTTGAAGGTAAATATAAGTTTTATTGGTGAGAAAGGTAATAAATGAAAAGGCTGATCAATTTTTGAAACAATTCACTTCAATCAATTAATCAGCCTTAAAAAGAAATTAGTTATGAGCAACCCAACTTCCTCCAAGAACAAGAACTCTCGAATCGCCCCAAGTTTTTATTCTTAGAACAAATCCATCGCGTGAAACTGCTGTTGCCTGTACATCTACTCTTGCGTTTGTGTTTTTATCAAATTCCATCTTATTTAAACCAACAGTTACGTTAGGAATGGTTTCAAAAGGTTTGTTGAATCTTACTTCCAAAGTGAAGATTCTGTCACCGCTATTCTTATCTAAAGAATAACCTTTTGTGTTGGAATTAACATCAAAAACACCGCTTTCAATTTGCTGAGCAAATACGCCCAACGAAAGTATCAAAAACAAAGCTGCAAATAATGTTTTTTTCATCTGTATCCTCCTTTAATGATGGTAGTAAACTAAATTTTCTTTATGCCTTAATATACTTTGAAAAATTCAAATGTCAAATCAACACATCAGCATTGTGATATTAGTTCTGCTTAAAAAGCCTCCTTAAGATAGAAAAAATAAGAAAATAAAGAAATAAGAAATGCAAATAACAGTGAAATGATCGGTGAATATAGAAATACACCTGTTAATCCCGAAAGTAAAACAGCAATAAATCCAAATATTACTGCAAATTTTTCCGGTTCTATTGTTATCATTCTTTTGGGCTTGAATATTACCCAGTTAGCCTTAGCAAAAACAGTATAAATTAAAAATAATAAAAGAATTAGAGCAAAAATTCCGCTTTCCAAATAAGTTTGAACAAAATCGTTATGCCAGCTTCCGACTTTTTTGTCAGCTAATTTATCTTTGTGAGGGAAAATATCGTGAAAAGTTCTAGGTCCGAAACCAAATAAAGGATGTTCAAAAGCTAAATCGAAAAATCCTTCATATAAAATATCTCTATCAGAAAGAGTTGTCGGATCTGCGACACGTTTTTGTGATTCTTCATTATTTAATTGAAGAGCAGCAAATGTAATTACAAAAGCAGCAAAAAAAGTTATGCTTAACTTTACAATAGTAACTTTTCTGAAGAAAATAATAATTAATCCGAGAAAAATTGCTATCGCAATATCCGCTCTTCCCATCGATAGAATTATTCCAGAAATTATTAGACTAGTTTCTGCTATCCATAAAATTAATTTCTTTCTTGAAGTGAAATATGAATGAAATGTGAGAATGAACATTAATACAACAACCAAATATGTAGAGAAGGTTGCATAACCGGAACCGAATGATTGCGCCCGATGAACTTTTCCCATAGAAAAAAGAATGATGCCTATCAAAGCAACAAGAGCACCGCTGTGTATAAAGATTTCAATTAAACGGATTATATCTTTGCGGGAAAATGTTTTTACATAAAACGACAATGCTACCAAAGTTGTGTAGAAAAGTAATTCTTTTTGAACAGCGATTATGCTTGAATCAAAATACTCGGAAAAAATTATTGAGATAATTCGAATAATACCGAATGCTAAAACTATAAATATCAGTAAATCGATTCCTTTTGATTTGTTTTTTTCAAATAACCAGCCAAAGAATAATAATGCAGCAAAAAGCTGAAGCAACGCTAACGAGATAAGAAATGTCGTCAAAAATCCGGCGGTAACAAAGAAAATATATTTTTGATTAAAACGGGATTGAAGTATTTCCATTAAATGATTCTCTATCTAAACTGCAATTCATACAATTTTTTATAAATACCTTTTGTATCTGCAATTAAATCCTCGTGCTTACCATCTTGAACAATTTTACCATTATCCAGAACAAGAATTCTATTTGCATTTCTTATAGTACTTAATCTGTGTGCAATTACAAAAGTTGTACGCTGATACATTAATCTATCAATTGCTTCCTGTACCAGTATTTCCGATTCACTATCAAGCGCTGAGGTAGCCTCATCAAAAATCATAATAGGAGGATTTTTAAGCAAGGCTCTTGCAATCGAAATTCTCTGCCGCTGCCCGCCTGAAAGCTTTGTCCCTCGTTCACCAATTATTGTATTATAAGATTTTGGAAGATGCAGAATAAAATCATGAGCATTGGCAGCTTTTGCCGCTTCAATTACATCATCTAAATTGTAATCCTCTAATCCGTATGCGATGTTACTTATAACCGATTCATTAAAAAGGACTGTTTCTTGTGTAACAATACCCATTAATTTTCTGAGATCTTCTAATTTTATTTTTCTTATGTCAATTCCATCAATTCTAATCTCACCAATAATGGGATCGTAAAAGCGTGGGATCAAATCCACCATGGTTGTCTTGCCTGAACCACTGCTGCCTACAAGTGCGATGATTTCTCCTTTATTTACTTTAAAGTTGATATCTCTAACAACTTCTTCATCGGAATCTTCATAACGATAACTAACGTCGACAAATTCTATTGAATTATTAAATTCGGGTTTGCTTACCGCATCGGGGGCATTTTTAATATTAGGTTCGGTATCTAAAATATCAAATACTCGATCTGCTGCAGCACTTGATTCTTGTATTCTATTGTTTACACTGCTTAATTCTTTAACCGGCGGCATTAACTGGAAAATGGCAAAAAGAAAAGTTAAGAACTCACTCGCACGCAATGTTTGGTCTACAAGAACGAGCTGACCGCCATAAAAAATAATTGCAACACCAACAATAACACTTAAGAATTCCGTAATTGGTGCGGCAGCATTACGTACACGAACCATTTTTAAACTTAACTTGAAAAAATTTTTTGTTTCCTTTCTAAATTTTTTATTCTCGTAATCCTCCATTCCGAATGCTTTAACTATCTTTACGCCGGAGATGGTCTCTTGAAGTAAGTTTGTAATATCCGCCATCTTGCTCTGAAGTATTCCGCTTTGCTTTCTTAATTTTAATCCTATCCAGGAAATAATTCCTAATGAAATTGGTAAAACAACCAAAGAGAAAAGAGTCAGATGAAAACTAATCGACATTGCAATTCCTAAAAAAACAAGTATTGTTAAAGGTTCACGAACAAGATTTAAGAATACTGCCGAAACACTTGATTGAACTATATTTACATCGTTCGTTATTTTGGAAATGAGATTACCAGTTTTTTCATTCTTAAAAAAACTCATCGGTAATTTATGGAGATGTTCATAAGCTTGATTACGCATATCTTTAATTACACCTTGCTCAACATAAGCAAGGAAATATGCCTGTAGATAACCGAATAAATTTTTTCCCATAAAAGCAATAAGTAAAAGTCCGCATATTCTTAATAACGAATCAACATGCGAACCGCTGAAAATAAAATCTTGAAAGGCAGCTGACGCATCGTTAATTAACTGCGAAAACCATCCAGGCAAAACTTCGGCAGAGACTGGGTCTGTCGTCGTTTGTTCTACCTTACTTCCGGCTGAATCTTGAAACAAAGTATCAAGCAAAGGGATTGCAAGGTAAACTGAAGCACCATTCAACAAGGCATATAAAATTGTAGCCCCCACAGACAATAGTAAATGATGCCAGTAAGGTTTAACGTAACTTAATATTCGTAAATATGTTCTCATTAAAAAATCTTGTTTGCTTGGGGAATATTGTTAATACCGCAACCTCCGGGTACTCTAATTTCCGAATAGATCTTATCTTTTTTGTAACGGTAAATAATTATACGGGAATTTTCTTTATATCCATCGTCAAAGATTAATAAATTACCCACTATAATGAAATTTTTCTCACCCGGGCCGGAAAATTGTCTTACCAACTTCATTTCACGTAAATTAACGACCAATAAATCTGTGGAATCTAAGCTTGAATGTACAACAATAAATAAATAATCATTTGCCGCATTCCAATCATTCTCCTTTATTT
>DSBF01000063.1 GCA_011049495.1 Ignavibacteria bacterium | reverse complement strand
GATTTAACCCATGGTTTTAGGCATATTCCCATTCTAGCTATTATAGACCTTGTTATACAAAATTTTAAAAAAACAAATAAAATAGAAAAAATTCTTTTTGCCAAAGAGATCATAAAGCATACTAAAAAGAGTCAAGGAGAGTATGAAATAGTCGATTTAAAGGGGTATTTGGATATCGCCAATATTAGTTTTGTTCTTTCGAGCTTCGAAAACAACTATACAATTTCTAATCATATAAAAACCGCCGATAAAGATTTTCAAGAACTCATTAATATGCTTTCAAGGTTTTCTGAGCATATTATGGCAAATTCTTTAATAAATCTCTTTAAGGGGCAAAACTCTTTGGTGGAAAAAATACTCAATGCAATTGAATCCATTAAAAAACATGAAAAAATCAGCCCCTTGCTAACAAAACTTGAAGCATTCCAAGAGCACTTAAAGCTATTTGTTGACTTAAAAGAAAAAAGAGAGGATATTCAGCTATTTGAGTTAGCAAAGTTAGTAAATAAAAAAGGTTATTATTTAAACGCTATTACACTGCTTGATGAAGCTATTGGCTGGTATTGTGCGCATTCATTATGCCAGTATAGCATTGATTTTAAAGAAATATTTAAAAAACAAATTGATAACTATAGCTATAAGATAACTTCTAATGCTAAAAATATTATTAAATTCACTTTCGACAGCAGAGAATATCATAATGAGCTAGGAGTAAAAGATTCTAGTGAGATTCAAGAAACACTTAAGAACATAAAAGATTGTGAAAAATTTTCAAGAAATTTAATAGTTGAAGTGGCTAATAATAGAAACGATCTAGCTCACGCAAATAATCAAAAGAAGCTAAATGATGTAAAAAATATGCTAGAAAAGCTTTTTGGAAGATTTCAAACATATTGTATAGACAAGGATATCTTAAGAAAAAAAGAATCTTCAATAGATGATTTGAAAGCTTTCTTTGCATAAATCCACTAGATATAAAATGAGCAGCAGTTTAATTTTCTAGCATCCCCTTCCGTGGTAATATCTGTACATATCGGAAGAGGATGATTAAGTTTTTATCCCTCTACAGCATCCTCAAGCTCTACAATCTCGCGAATATTAAAATAATACTCTCCATTTTTTTCGCTGTAAGGAATGATTCCATCAGCCTCAATCTCTACATAAACTTTTTTATTGTCGCATATCAAATATGGAAAACCACCTGTATATTCAAAAAATCTATTACGTAAAAAAGTGCCATTTTTTGTTTTTTGAGTTATATAATAGTTAGAATATCCATTGTGATTAAAAAATTCATAATTACTTGGAACTAATGCAAAGTACCCCTTTTGGCGACTACGCACTGTTAGTGGAACAGGCTCTTCTTTTTCAAGTCCTTTTATAAAATACTTGCTTACATATAATCTACCATCTTTTAATTTGCCAGGATCATGGAGTGTTATACTGATATTTGCATCTTTCATATAGTCTGTCCCATACGGACCTTCAGGCAAAAAGGCAAAGCCTGCCCTATTTGCCACATAGGCTAGCTCACCATAGTCAGTGCCAGTATTGATAGCAGTTACCATCGCAGAAACAATTAATCCAATTATTCCATTGTTTCCATCAAGTCCCTGATATGAATATGCATATGCATTTTTTTGCCAAATTTCTTCTTCACTTCTAGTGTCAACCAGGGAAAATGTCAGTCCAACATCTACGTGGCTACCGATTAGATTGTATCCTGTATCCCAAGCATTTATATCCACATACAAAATAGCGTCCGCGCCAAATACTTCTTTAAGCTTTGAGATGGGAATCTGTCGAATAATCTCGGGGTCAATCATATTTTCACTCTTTAAAAAAGCATCAACTAAATGCACAGGAAACACATAATATCCCTTTTCAGCCAATGGTTGAGTGATGGTTGATCTAAAATAATCAGTTGCCTCAGCAGCAGTTGTTGTGTTTTTTGCTGGCAAAACTAGTATTGACAAGGGTTTTGATGTATACATTTGCGAGTGAAGCTGTGCATTTTTTATAATAGATATCTTTGGTCCACAACCGGTTAATACAAAAGTCATGATTACGCTAGCAAATACTACAAACTTTCTCATTGGTTGCCCCTTATTTGTTTTAGTACTTGATCTATAAATATACTAGACTCAGGATAGGTAGTTTTTTCTTTTTCTAAGTAACTTATAGCTTTCTCTCTTTGTCCTAATTTAAAATACATTTGTCCAAGTTCAGCATATAGTCCTGGTGCAACTCTTTGATTATTTGATTCAGAAGTATTTACTATCTCCTCCAAAACATCTTTATGTTTTTGTAGTGCTTCAGGTTCTCCTTGAGTATGAAAAAATTCTGATGAGCTTTTTGAGTATGTTCCCCAGTGATATAGAGGAGGCTTTGGTTGCGGACCACACCCTGTAAATAAAAGCACAACTGTTAATACAATCAAAACTTTTTTTATTTGAATATTGTTCATGGCAATACCACTTTTTTCACATTACCCACACCAAGATAAAACTTCTCTTGATATATTTGCCTATCTTCTTTGTCAAAAACTTTGATATGAAGACTTCCACTTGGAACTTCATAACGGATATTCTTGTTGCAATTTTCCTCAGGATTGCATCTTTCTAAAGGGATATGTCTTGAATCATTGATATGAATGCTTAGAGCTTCAAATGTTGTTCGGCTAAATTCAAGATATCCAACGTCATTATTTTGCACAATACTCTCTTTGTAGCCACACCCTGATAAAAAAAATAAGCCTAATACTAAGGCGATTAAATTATTCTTGAACATAAGTTTCCTCCTTGTTTATTGAAGCAAGATTGCCATCAAGAACCTTTGCGATTGAACCCTCGTCGGTTATATTTGAACCAAATTGTGAGATTACTTCAATAGTTGCAATTTTTACCCCTGGCAATTCCATTGGAAATCCTGTTTGGGGGTTAGTGATGGTTCGACCTTTTTTATATATGCCGAATTTATCCCCAATACCTACTCCTTGCATTTTGCCCCCTGCGATAATTACACTGCCATTTTCAGCAGAAAGAACATAAGACCGCCATGGTTTGTCTAATAAATTTTTTATAGTTCCATCAATAACGCTACTAATAGCTGCTGAAATAGCTTTGTCATTCAGTGTAGAGTCATATCCAACATGCTTACCTAATCCAAAGGATGTCCCAGCTTCACTAGTTGCTTCCCCTGAACCTTCTTGCCCAAAGATTACTTGACCTGTTTTTACGTCAATCAATCTTATACTTACTTTCGCATAGGCTGTTTGTTGTTTTTTGCGCGAAAACACACCGGTATCTGATAGGGTTTTTCGCCCAAATTCAGTTACAGATCCAACGATTAAATAATCTGCTCCTACTATATTGGGTGTCAGATTGAATTTAGAAATTTCTTTTTCGACTAAATCTAAATCATCCCTTTCAAGTACAATGAAATTGCCTGATTGTGTAAGCTTTGCACTGAATATATCAGTAGCTTGTTTTTGGGCATTGTAGCTTGTGTTTACGCCAAAAAGATTAGATTTTCCATACTGTGCTTCGTTGGTAAAGCGTGCAATAGCCACCTTTCTTTTAAGTGTTGGTTGTACTTTGGCAGTACTATCTTTCAACTCACCAGCCTCAGGTTGCTGTATGGGTTGTGTCGGCTTAATCTGGGGTGCAGAAACAGCACATCCAGAAAGCATCAACAACGACAGTGAAATAGAGATTGAATAGGCAATCTTTTTTAACATAAATCCTCCTTTTTTGTGATAACAGGTTTATTTAGATAAGTCGGTAATCATGGAAATTGCAAATACAAGAAAAATAAAAAACTTAATAAGCAATCCACCAAAGTATGCGGCCATATCATCATGTCTTGTCCAATTTCGAGGTGTTTTCATATGGTCTCCTTTTGAAATTCATCACTAGCAATTTGTTGAACAATGCTATTAAACATTGAGGTCAATTTCTGTCATTTATGAGGGTATTTTTAGATTTGTAAATCAACATACATTTAAAAACCAATGTTAGAATAGGGGATAGACTTGAAGGAAAAAATCATGAAAGGTTCACTTAAGTTTCAAAACCGCCTTTTCTAGGGCAAAATAGCTTTACATGTAGACCCGATTTCTCGAAGAGAGTGATTTGCTACGCAATCCGCTATCGCTTCACAAGAAAGGGGATTGAGACAAGGAGAGATTCCCCGATTTTGACAATCTTAGTTGTAATTTATATGTTCATAAAAAATTCAGCCTTATTGCCAGTGTTTGACACTCTTAAAAAATAAAATAAATCAAAAGTATTTTGTGTTGAAAGACGCTTGTTTGCAGAAAAAAGTTAGATCGAGATTAACATATTGATAACAAAGGCTAATTCGATGGAAAAAATCAAATCTAAAATAGAAAAACTTCTTCGTTTATCTCTTTCTGATAGCCCCCATGAAGCTACTAATGCTGCTCAAAGAGCAATTGAGTTGATGGAAAAATATAATATTTCAAGAGAGGATATAGACAAACATCCAATTATTTTCAAAGAGATTGAAATCAACTATGCACGAGTTCCAGGTTGGGTTAGGACTCTGTATCGTAATATTGCTTCCATTAACGGCTGTTATATGGTATGGAAAGATGGCATAAAAGGAGAAATATCCAAAAGCTTTGTGCGTAAGGCTAAAATAATACTAATCGGGATGAAGAGTGATATTGAAAATATTGATTATTATGTAAATATCCTTATAAAAAGAATAAAAGAAAAAGCAAAAGAGTTTAAAAAAACATGCAACTTCACTGATCGCCAAATGATGAAAAGTTATCGAATGGGACTAGTAGAGGGTTGTTATAAGCTATTATTAAAAGCAAGCCAAACATTCAATGAAAATATTAAAAATAATGCATTAGTGATGGTTGATGAAAGATGTGCTAGGGCTGAAAAGTTTTATAAACAAAATCACGTAGTGCGAACGGTTGCCACTGATTTTGTGAAATGCATTTGTTATCTAAGAGGTATTGAGGATGGGTCAAGTTTTAGTGTAAATAGGCCAATAAATGAACAAGACACAAACCCTTTGGCTCTTGAGCTTAAAACAAGCGAAAATGAAAGGATAAAACGTGGATGATTTCCCTAAACAGGTTGAGTGTTATAGCGTTGCTTTTGGGCACATTATAGAAACTATCATTAAAGAGGTTAATCAAATGATTAAAGATGGCTGGATTCCGCAAGGGGGGGGTATCGGCTGATGATAAATACTTTTACCAAGCAATGGTGAAGTTCAAAACTGATAATTCAAAAACATAGAGTAAAATTTACAATTTTCGGGATTATATAATGTTATCCAATTACGACACAACCGTTGTTGGCCTATTTTCAATTGCACAAAAACTATTTGAGGGTAGAGTTTTAGATAAAAAAGAGTTAAGTGAAGAATTTGGAGTTCGTTCTAAAACTATTCAAAGAGATATTAACTTTCGTTTAGCATCATTACCAATCGTATATATAAGAGGCAAAGGTTGGCAATTGAACAAGCCTACTTAGCAAAAGATTTATCCCACACTTATTCCAAGTTGATTAAAAACCAAGAATTTTTAGAAAATTGATTATACAATAAAGGTTTCAAATATATTTTTTACATCGATTATTGTAAGAGATGGGAAGATATCGCTTAGCTCCATTGGTATTTGTGAAGCATCATAATTTCCCGAGGATATAGTAGCTAGCAATGTTTTGGCGCATCATTAATAGCCTTATTTTGCAAAATGAAAAAGAAATTTGGGATAATTTCTGTCCAATTCACAAATCTGGTGTTGATAACTTCAGTTTCCGCTTCAAGACCCAAAATATTAAAAACAATCCTATCTCCTTTCGGAGTAAAAATTGATAATTGTCTTTTATAGTAGTAATTTTTTGTAAATATAAAGAACGCTTTTAGTTTAAGAAGCATACAATTAATTCTTTCTGAAGGCGGGCTAAAATAAACTGGCCTTAAACTTTTTCTTAAAAGATTCAAAATGGGTGTAACTGTGCTTGTTGTTTTGGCAATTTTGGTAATCTTGCTCTTTTATGTGGTGGCCATTTATAATCGCTTAGTGGCGCTAAAAAAAACCGTCTTGATAACGCTTTTGGGCAAATCGAAGTGCAATTAAAGCGTCGATATGATCTCATCCCCTCTCTTTTGGAAACTGCAAAGGCATATCTCAAGCACGAAAGCCAAACTTTGGAAAATGTAGTGAAAGCTAGAAATAATGCTTTAGCAAGCTTAAAAGAAGTGGCAAAATCCAGCAAATGCAAATGCAATGGAAGGATTCATGCGTTCAGAATCAGCTTTTCAAAATGCTTTAAGTGGCCTTAATATTACCGTAGAAGCCTATCCGGACCTTAAAGCATCAGCGAATATTCAGCAATTTTCCGAAGAGCTCTCAAGCACTGAAAATAAAATTACTTTTGCAAGGCAGGCATTTAATGATGCGGTTATGGCATACAATACGTACAAGCAAAGCTTTCCGCCTGTGGTTTTTGCAACTAGTTTTGGGCATAGTGAAGATGCTAGAATTCTCGATTTTGAAGAGCCTATCCAGCAACCACCTAAAGTTAGCTTCTAATCCATGAATTTTTTCGAACACAAAGATAGGGCCAAGCAAAACACCACAAAATTAGTAGTGCTTTTTGTGCTCGGTATTTTGAGCTTGATTGTGGCTGTTTCTATGATAGTGGTTTTGACGCTATCTTTAGTGGAGCCCACAACAGCTAGCCACATTCTTGGATGTGGTGTTTGGTCAGTATTTGATCCAGAATTGTTTCCCATATTTGGTGGTGTTGCTTTGGGTGTTATTGGTGTAGTTGGCTTTGGAGCTTTGACAAAGGCTTGGCAACTTGGTGATGGTGGCAAGGTTATAGCCCAGAGTTTAGGTGGCAAATTGCTTTTGTCAAATACACAAAACCTGCATGAAAAACGAGCTTTAAATGTGGTCGAAGAGATGGCTATAGCTTCTGGCATCGGAGTACCTCCGGTTTATATCATCGAAGAGGATGGGATAAATGCATTCGTAGCAGGGTATGGTTTGCAAGATGCGGTTGTTGGTGTAACGCGAGGTTGTATAGAAAAGTTAAATCGCGAAGAGCTCCAAGGGGTAATTGCCCATGAGTTTAGCCATATTTTTCATGGGGATATGAAGCTCAATATTCGCCTTGTTTCATGGCTACATGGGATGGTACTTATTGGATTGCTTGGGCGGATTATCATGCGATTTTCCCACG
>DSBF01000321.1 GCA_011049495.1 Ignavibacteria bacterium | reverse complement strand
TTTCCGATGAAATTTATTTAATGCAGAAAGAACCGGGGGAAATTATTGACTCGATCCAAATAAATTTTGATAGTGAAAGAAATGTTGAATTAATGAGAACTGAAAAATTTATTAATTACAGAAACAGAATAGAAGAATTACTGAAAAATCAAATAGAACAAAGCCTCTCAAACATTACGATATAACTATGAAAGACAACTGGAAAGAAATAGAAAAATTAAGAGCCGAAGCCAAATTAGGCGGCGGTGAAAAACGAATTAAAGCTCAGCATGATAAAGGTAAATTAACCGCACGCGAAAGAATTGAACTGCTTGTTGACGAAGGAAGTTTTGAAGAAATTGATATGTTTGTTAAGCACCGCGCAACCGATTTTGGTTTAGATAAAATAAAATTGCCGGGCGATGGTGTTGTTACCGGGTTTGCTAAAATAAATAATAGACCGGTTGGAATATTCAGTCAAGATTTCACAGTATTCGGTGGTTCTCTTTCCGAAGCTCATGCAGAGAAAATTTGTAAAGTTATGGATCAATGCCTAAAAATCGGTATTCCTGTAATCGGTTTAAATGATTCAGGTGGTGCGCGAATTCAAGAGGGAGTTGTAAGTTTAGGCGGTTATGCCGAGATATTTTTACGCAATACTCTCGCATCTGGTGTAATTCCCCAAATATCCGCTGTACTCGGTCCATGTGCCGGTGGTGCTGTTTATTCGCCGGCTATTACGGATTTTGTATTTATGGTTCAACAGACAAGCCACATGTTCGTTACCGGTCCAAACGTTGTAAAAACCGTAACACACGAAGAAGTAACATTCGAAGATTTAGGAGGTGCGGATACTCACGCATCTAAAAGCGGTGTTGCACATTTCTCGTTTGATTCTGAAATTGAAGTTTTTCAAAATATTAGAAAATTAGTTGACTATCTTCCGTTGAATTGGAAAGATAGAAGTCCTGAAAAAGAATTTGATTTCACAAAAGATTTTATCGAACCGAAACTTGATGAAATTGTGCCGGAGAATCCGAACAAACCTTATAACATGTACGATATAATCTGCATGTTGGTTGACGAAAACGATTTTCTTGAAGTACATAAAAACTATGCACAAAATTTAATAGTAGGTTTCGGAAGGATCGGCGGAATGACGATCGGTGTTATTGCAAATCAACCGTCAGTTTTAGCCGGAGTACTTGATATCAATGCATCAACAAAAGGTGCAAGGTTTGTTAGATTCTGCGATGCATTCAATATTCCTTTGTTAGTGTTGGAAGATGTACCGGGATTCTTACCCGGGACCGAACAAGAATGGAATGGAATTATTCGACACGGTGCAAAACTGCTTTTTGCTTTTTGTGAAGCAACCGTTCCAAAAGTTACTGTTATTACGCGAAAAGCTTACGGCGGTGCTTACGATGTGATGAATTCAAAACATATACGCGGTGATTTTAATATTGCATGGCCTACTGCAGAGATCGCCGTTATGGGTCCTAAAGGTGCTGTTGAAATAATTTTCAAAAAAGAAATTGAATCTTCCGATAACCCGGAGAAGAAAGTTCAAGAAAAAGTTGAAGAATACCGTGAAAAGTTTGCAAATCCGTTTATTGCAGCCGAGCGGGGTTATCTTGACGATGTAATTAAACCAAGAGAAACACGACAAAAATTGATAAATGCATTTCAATTGCTGAAAACAAAAGTAGATTCAAATCCGAAAAAGAAGCATTGCAACATACCACTTTAAGTTAAAGTATTATATAAAATCGGAAATTAAAATCTCACGTAAGTTATTTCATTTTAACAATTAACAGAAATCCTATCATAAATAACTTGACAATATTTTGATAAGGTACTATTTTTCATAAGTATTTCAATTAAAGGAGAGTAGGTGAAACCTGGAAAAATTTTACTAATTACCATTCTTTTTACTTTTCTAACTTCCTGCGGAATCTTTTCTGATGCATCCAAATCCGATGAACAAATCTCTGATGAAACACCAAAGACAGTTGAGGCTTATATTCTCGTAAACGAGATGATGGAAAAAGCACGTCAAAGTTATGTTGATGCTCTTAGGTTTCAGAGACTCGGCTTCAAAAAGGAAGCAATTAATGGATATGAAGAAGCTTTAAAAACTATAAACGAATTAAGTTATTATCCCGATATCGAATCTAACGAATCGTACTTTGAGTTGGAGAACTCTATTGTTGAAGACTATCAAGGTTTTATCAACACTCTTGATGAACTTCCGGCAGATGTCTCTATCGCTGCGTTAGAAGATTGGCTTTCTAAACAAATGCCGGATATTGAACTTGTTGAGGATGATACCGATGAAGAACCTGTAGAAAATCAAACTATTATCATCGGTGATTTCCCATTGGATATGAACAGATACGTTGAACAGTACATTGAATACTTTACCGGAAGAGGAAGAAAATATATGGAAGCCTGGCTCAGCCGTTCCGGTAAATATTTTCCTATGATGGTTAGAATATTTAATGAAGAGCAGGTTCCTACACAACTTTTATTTTTAAGTATGATTGAAAGCGGATTGAATCCATCGGCAAGATCGTGGGCGCGTGCCGTCGGTTTATGGCAATTTATTAAAAGTACCGGTCAACTTTATGATCTGGATGGAGATTTTTATGTAGATGACAGAAGAGACCCCGAAAAATCAACTAGAGCAGCTGCCCGTCATTTACGTGATCTATATTATTCATTAGGAGATTGGTATTTAGCATTAGCATCTTACAATGCCGGCGAAGGAAGAATTAGAAGAGCTATTAAACGAGCCGGTTCAAGTGATTTCTGGGAAATACGTAGATTCTTACCCAAAGAAACGAGAAACTATGTACCTCAATATATTGCCGTTACTTTAATTGCAAGTCAACCGGAAAACTACGGTTTTTCGAATATTCAATATGAAAAAGAGTACGATTATGTTGTACATGAAATAAACGAAGCAATTGATCTAAAAGTCTTAGCACGGTGTGCCGGTGTTTCTTTAGAAATTCTAAAGGATATGAATCCTTCTCTTTTGCAGTATTCAACACCGCCGACAAGAGTCCGCCCGTTTGAATTAAAAGTTCCGTCAAAAACTTATTCGGTATTTGTTGAAAATCTACAAAGCATTCCGGCTGATGCAAAATTACAATACGTTGTTCATACTGTGAGAAAAGGTGAAACACTTTCCGGGATAGCTTATAAGTACGGAGTCAATGTTAATGAATTAGCGAAGTCAAATAATATATCGGTAAGATCGCGTATTTATCCCGGTGTTGATATGAAAATTCCCATTTCAAATATTTCTACCGATGATATCGTTATTAATACGGATAATCTAGCAGCCTTGGAAGAAACTGATTTATACGTTCTAAATAATTCGTCTCCATACAAACTTCAAGTTGCTGAAACTGTTGAAGAGGATAAATATCTAAAATTATATCAGCAGCAAGTTGGTGATACATCACAAATAGATTTAGTTATTCCTGAAGGAATGGAATCCGTTACTTACACTGTTAAATCCGGTGATAAATTAATTGATCTCGCAGAAGTATTCGATGTTAGAGTTTCGGATATCAGAAACTGGAATAATCTTCCATATACAAGCACTATAGTTGTTGGGCAGGAACTTAATTTGTACGTTCCTGCTGATAAAAAAGATTATTATGCTGCAATAGATAATTTATCTCGCGCTCAAAAAACACGTTTACAAAATACCGAAGTCGAAGGTTCTTGGATTAAACACAAGATTAGAAGAGGAGAATCTTTATCTGCTATTGGTTATAAATATGGTGTCTCCATTAATCAAATAAAGAGATGGAATAACCTCCGTTCAAATAGAATCGTTGCCGGTAAGACACTTGAAATTTATGTCGGTGATGAAAAGAATTTAGTTGCCTCAAGTTCAACATCCGGAAGTACTGATTTTTCGACCTACAGAATTAAAAACGGGGATACAATTAGCGGTATAGCCGAAAAATTTAATATATCCACTGCACAATTAAGAGAATGGAATAATCTATCCGGCGACAAAATCATTGCGGGTAAAACTCTCAGAGTTAGAGCGGAAGAAGCTCCCAGATCATACGGTGATAATACTTCAAGCAGGGGAGCAAATGCAGTAAATTATACTATACGAAAAGGCGATACTATAAGCGATATTGCAACTAAATACGGTGTGCGTAATGCAGATATAAGAGAATGGAACGGTTTAAGTAACGATAAAATTGTTGCCGGTTCAAATCTTGTTATATATACTAACTTTACTGAGGATCAAGTTACAGATTCACCTATCTCAAGTTCAGAAGAATTTAAATCTGATTCCGATGGCTCTGTAATTTATGTTGTTAAAAAAGGTGATACGATTGGACATATTTCAGATAAATTTATGGTTCGCGGTGATGAAATTAGAAAATGGAATAATATTACCGGAAGCAGAATTAATATCGGTCAGCAATTAGTACTTTATCCGGGTAAATCGACCAGAGATAATTCCGGTGAATCTGTTCAGACATTTGCAAATCCGTCAAATAATTCTATATTGCATAAAGTAAATGAAGGCGAATCACTCTGGACAATTGCTAAAAAATATAATGTACGAGTTGCAGATATAATGAAGTGGAATTCATTAAATACAGATAGAATTCATCCCGGTTCAGAGTTAAGAATTGTAAATCAATAGTTCATAAAAATTTTGTAGTCGAATACCGTTAGGGGTGCCCTTTTAGTTATTTCGGGCTGAGATAACACCCTTGAACCTGATCTGGATAATACCAGCGTAGGAAAACGGAGAGAAGATTTAACTCTCTCAAGCCGTTTTCTTTTCGGGATTCGGCTTTTTTTATGTCATTTAATAAAAAAGGAGAGAGTCATGTTTAAGAAATTCACATTACTAATCATTTTTTGCACAGTAATTCAAGCCCAAATTTCAATAACCGGTAGAATTGTAAACTCCGAGACCAACGAACCATTATCGAACGCAAATATTTTTGTTGTTGGAACTAATTACGGAACTCCTTCCGATAATGAGGGAAGGTTTTCATTAACGGGGAATTTTTTATCCGGCGATGTATTGAAAGTTTCTTTCATTGGTTTTGAGACTGTCGAATTGACGTTATCACAATTTAATCAACTTCATGGCGGTATAATTAAACTCATACCTAAAGTTTTATCGAGTCAAAGTGTTTTGGTTAGTGCATCAATCGGTAAAGAAGGATTTTCACCCATAACATTTTCAAAAATAAAAAAGAAAGAAATTCAAGAAAGATATTCCGTACAGGATGTGCCGGAATTTTTAAGTTATTTACCCAATACAACATTTTACTCCGAATCGGGAAATGGAATCGGATACAATTATTTAAGTATTCGCGGATTTGACCAGCGAAGAATTTCTATTTCTGTTAATGGTATTCCACAGAATGATCCCGAAGATCATAATATTTACTGGCTTGACCTTCCAAATTTACTTGGCAGTACTGAATTAATACAAGTTCAGCGCGGCGCAGGTTCAGGTGTTATTGGTTATCCCGCAGTCGGTGGGTCAATTAATATTATTACTTCTGCATTTTCCGATAATCAAAAATATGACCTCGGCACTGTTTACGGAAGTTACAACACAAGGAAGTATACTGCTTCATTTTCGAGCGGTTTGATTGATAATAAATATTCTCTTTATGCTAAATTCGGTAAAGTACTTAGCTCCGGATATCGTCATCAAAGCTGGGTGGATTTTAATTCGTATCATTTATCGGCTGTTAGATATGATGAAAATGTTACAACACAAATTAATTTATACGGCGGACCTATTTCGGACGGACTTGCATATAACGGCATAGCCAAATTTGCAATTAAGGATAAAGAGTTACGGAAAGAAAATTTATCATATTGGGAATCCGATCAAAATGATTATACTTTTAAAGTATACCGCAGACCCGATGAAACAGAAAGTTTTTCTCAGCCCCATTTTGAATTGTTGAATGAGTTCAAAATTTCCAATAATGTTACTTTCAATAATGCTATTTTCTTAATTCTTGGCGATGGTTACTTTGATTATGACGGTTCATGGGCTGATTCTTCATATTTCAGATTAACACGAGATAACGGCTTCGTGTTGGATAGTAATCCTGAAAACGTATTAATTCGAGCTATGGTTGAAAACAAACAATGGGGAATTATTCCGCGTGTTAAATGGACGCATACAAACGGTGAATTAACAACCGGAATAGAATATCGCAATCATCGTTCCGTACATTGGGGAAGTTTGCAGTACGGAGAAAATTTGCCCAAAGGTATTTCGCAAGATTACCGTTACTACTATTATGAAGGTGCAAAGGATATTTTAAATTTCTTTGTTAATGAAAGTTATCAACTATCCGAACAATTAAACCTTATGGGTGAATTACAAATTGCATATCATAATTATAGAATTGAAAACGAAAGGTATCTGAATAATGAATTTGAGATTAATAATTTATTTTTAAATACGCGTGTTGGATTAAATTATAAATTTACTCCATACTTCAATTCATATATTTCATTTGCAAGAGTAACAAGAGAACCGAGATTAAAAAATTATTATGATGCAGCAGAATCAAGCGGCGGAGCTGTTCCGCAATTTGAACAAAATGCAGATGGCACTTACGATTATTCAAACCCATTAGTTAAACCTGAGTCAATGAACAATCTTGAAATTGGAGCTAATTATTCAGAAGAGAAATTAAATTTATCTCTAAACTTTTATTATATGCTATTTGATGACGAAATTGTCAAAAGCGGTCAATTAGATAGGTTCGGTCAACCTATAACAGGAAATATTGATAAAACGGTTCATACAGGAATTGAATTTACCGGCTCCATAAAATTCTTAAATCATTTTGACCTAACACTAAATGGTTCTCTGAGCAAGAATTATATCAGTTCAGGAAATACATATCTTAAGTGGAGAAATCAAGTTACCAGCGAAAGGGAGATTATTGAATTGAATTTAACGGATAACGAAATCGGTGGTTTCCCAAGCACAACATTTAATGCAATACTAAGATTCAATTATTCGGATTTTTCTATTCAATTATTCGGGAAATATGTTGGAGACTATTATTCGGATAACTACGGTGACAAATTGAATAATTATTTACAAGAATATCCCGGCGTAATAGATTACAATGACAATCTTGTTGAATCATATTTTGTTACAAATCTAATTACAAACTATGAGTTTTCGATTCAACCCGTATTCAAAAAAGTTAAGTTATTTGTACAGGTA
>DSBF01000409.1 GCA_011049495.1 Ignavibacteria bacterium | reverse complement strand
TCTATCGTCCGTTGCTTCTAAGAATGTAAATAACGGACCGGGAACGGGAAGTGCCACCATTTCCAAATACTTTTGTCTGAGTTTCGGGTTCTCTTGCGACACTTTTCGATAAGCTGTTCCGCTAGGCCAGTTCATTTCATCATAAACCCAAACATCTATGCCAATTTCTTTTGCAACTTTAACAGCGTATTTAGTTCTTTCAAACCATGTATCTGATAAATAACCTATTGATTCACCAAATCTTCCATGTATAAATAAACCCGAAATTCCTTTAGCATGGTATTCTTTCATCTGCCAAATCATTTCTTCTTCGTTCATTTCACCGTTCCAAAACCAGAATGGTAAAACTCCCATTGCTTTCGGAGGGTTAGCAAAATTATCTCTTGTTAATTTTTCACCTTCAACCAGTAGTTTAGCAAAGTTCATATTGTAAAATCTCCTGTCTTCTATATTTTATTCAATATCTCTGATGTTGATGGAGGAGCAAGCTTACTTCCCCATACACTAGAATTATTTGTCATTATTAGTTTTAATTCATTGTTATTCATTAAATCATCGTGAGTCAAACAAGCATTAATAAGATCACATGCAAACATGCTTGTTCTTTTTTTATCATAACATGATGTGTTTTGAGGAAGCGGTGTATCGGGACCGAGTTTGACCATTCCGTGAGGAGTACAAGCGCCTATAAATGTAGCTCCGCCGCCGTCTTCGGTGCCAATCGTTGTATCGACATATTTCAGAATGTCTTTACTTTGACCAACAACTCCGATAGTTGTTAATAAAATTATAGTTAGATATTGGAATAATTTTGTTCTCAAGTTTTTATAAAATTTTAGATTTTAGAATTCCAGCGAAACAGTTACTCTATGAGGTGATTCTAAAAAATCATATTGAACATATGCATAATCAAGATTGAGTTTGGCAAAACCGGCATCGTAATCAAATCCGAATCCCAAGCTAAGATTACCTTCCTCATAATTAAGTCTATAACCGGAGCGCAAAGTAATCATATCAAATGCACGGTATTCAAGACCTAAATGCAGCCTTTCGGCATAATCGTTTGTATGTATTGCATCAACATTTAATGTTACTAAATGTTTAGTAGGATCACCGCCTAAAAACAAATCTTCGCCTCCAAGTAAATCAATAGAAGCCCCTATTCTGTACACGATAGGTAACTCATATGATTGCTGTTCTTCTTCTTTTGTATGGAGCCATCTCGCTTGGCTTGAAAAGTTTTGAGCACTCATCGCCAGCTTAATACCTTTCCATTTTGTATCATAGTAGCTGCCTACATCAAACCCCCACAAATCACTGTAGTATACATGTAGATCTTCTCTAATGTATTTTAAGTTAACACCTATAGAGAGCTTGTCGGTAAATTTTCGTGCAAAACCAAATCCAAGAAGGAGATCACTGCCCGAGAAAGATGACCCGGTTCTTGTATCAATATTTCCGGTTGGACTTGTTGTATAGGCTTCTTGCAAGTCACCGTAATCCATAGTTATATAACTAAGTGTGAAAGTTCCAACTTGACCGAGACTAACCCCAACAGCGCCGCTCATAATATTTAAATCTGCAATCCAACTTGTATAGGAAAAAGAAGCTTGAATTCCATCAACACCGGTAACAGCGGCAGGATTCCAAAAGATAGAATTTACATCTTGTACCCCGGCAATATTTGCTTCACCCATGCCAGCTTGTCTTGCACCAATACCAATTTTAAGAAACTGCATTGCAGTTCTTCCTGCTTTATTAAACTGAGCATTAATTGATAAGAGTGCACTCAATAAAATGATTATGCTAACTATTAACTTTTTCAATTTTTCATCCTCCAGACAATTTTCTTATTTGATCTAATAAATGAAATCATCGTATAATCATCAGCTTTCCAGTTGTCTTTTGACCGGCTGTACCTTCTGTGTTAGATTGCACAACATAAATGTATAGACCCGGTGCTATCAGTAATCCCGAATCAGATCTTTGGTCCCAGACAGCACTTCCGCTCAAGTTTCCTTGGGAATCAGGACCATGTTCTAGGCTACGAATAAGATCACCAGAGACACTAAATATTTTTATTGTAGCTTTTTCAGGCAGATTTCTAAATTCAATTTTTCGAGGAGTTGGTTCACCAAAACTATGATTTGGATTACCTTCTATATATGGATTAGGTGCTACAAAAACATCCCATCCTAATTCTCCAACATTTACAGGACCAGGTTTTGCTGCTGTTAAAGGTGTCATGTTTTTATCAGAACTAACCAGCTCGGGTAAATTTGGAACAACTGTACCATTTGCTGAAGTCCATGACCCGGGGTCCAGATTATATGCTTGAACATAATAATAGAATTCAAATCCGAATTGCAGACCTTTATCGAAATATTCATAAACTCCTTTTTCTTCATTCCAATAGTTGCTGAATTCTGCTCTTGGGATATCCGCAATTAATTCCCAAATTCCTCTTTTATCAATTCCTCTAAAAACTCTGTATCCGTCAAGGTCGGATGCCCCGTTGTAAAAATTATTACCGGCACCATCAAGAAATTGAACTTCTTCAGCTAATTTATCCCATTGAATTGCAATAACGGCGGTATCAGAACCGATAGATGCGTTTGCAGCATTGCAATTTGGTGCAGGTGGAGATTCTGGTACATCGGCGGCGAGATCAATGCCGTTAACACGAGCACCAATTCCCCACTTTACTGCATTTCTTGCAGCTTGAGCATTTCTTCTAATTGCTGCAATTGTGCTGTCAGGATAATTACCATCAGGGTCACCTTTTATCACATCCCATAAATCCATAACACCTGCAACTTCAGCAACTATAATTCTTACTGAGTCACCGGGCGCAAGTCTATATGGCCCGAATGAACTTGTGTACCAATTGTATAGTCGACCAGTATTGTTCGGTCTTTTATCATGTGTGGCAAATTGATACATCTCTTGTAAACTAAATGAATTTAACCCGAAGCCTTCAAAGTCAACTGTTTTTCCATTAAATCTATCTCCCTCATCACTATATATGTTGAAGTGAGTAGGATCAGCATCAAAAGGGTCACCGTTTGATCCAGGAGGCGGAGTTCTATAAAGGAAAACAAAACCGAATGCTGATGGGTCTTGTAGTTCTACTCCCCATTCGGGTCTTACTCTTAATAAATCTCTCCAGTTACTTTTCTGTCCATGCTGAACCCAAGGTGGTGGTTCTTTTCCGCCATTATAATCTCTGCTGTAATAGAGTAACCCTTTACCGTCATTACCTTCGTTTTCAACAGCATAATAATCTGTATATCCGCCACCGGGATGCCAACCAAACCCGCCGGCAGGAGCTGTCGAAGACAAAAAATCAGGATCATAATAGAAGTTGAGATTTCCTTTAGTCGAGACTTGTATGCCGCTGTGGAATACAATCCAAACTTCGTTAAGAGTTTGTTCGAGGTCCATTACTTGATTAACTGAGGGGAGTGCAATCTTTCCACTATTCTTATATACATAATCATAAATAATAAAGTCATTATAACCGGGAAAACTCCAAGCCATAGATCTTTGTTTAACAGAAACCCCCGTCGCAGTATGAAAAGTAGTGTAATTAACCTCTTCTGGGAAAAGTGGATCATACATAGGGTCTTCGACAAAATTTTCAGTACGTGTAAATGGCGGAATATTTGTTTGTACACCCATATTCCCTGTCGCCAATGATGCGTGGTATAAAAGAAAATCCTTTTGTTCAGGTACAAATGCCGGGGGCACCAATGTTTTTGCATCTTTGGCAATTATCCAAGGTCCGCTTCTAAAGTTGTGAAAATTGGCATCAGTTATAAATCCGTTAGCTTGAAATTCATCAGTTGGGAAAGTATAACCCGAAAAACCGGGATAAAAACCGATCCCAGTAACTTGCAGATAATCCCATGCACCGGGGTCTCCGATGAAACCATAGTTATAAAGAGTTTCCCACAACTTCCCTCTTGTATGTGTGGTAGAAATTTCTTGAGCAATTAAACTTCCTGTCGTTAGAAGTATTATTGCTATTACTAAAATCACTTTACAATTTTTCATATTAACATCACTTCTTTTTCTGAATTAAATTTGAATAGCGACACCCAAAGTTACAGTACGCGGTAAGTTGCGGTACATAATAACATCAGGGAACGGTGCGCCGTTTGTTTTGGTTTCCGGATAAGTTCCAAATCTTGAGTTTATATAATTTACTCTATCTTCCGGGGAAGATGATTTGACAGCATCAAGATTAGACCAAGTATCATTAAATAAATTTCTAACCTCTATGAATATTGACGGTTTAATAAAACCAAAATCAAATTCTTTTCTTATTCTTAAGTCCGCATTCTTATCCGCGGTTCTAATGTATTGTCTTCCCGATTCGGAGAATACATGACTTGCAATTCTTTCATGAGGATAATAGACTTGATAATCAAGCGCTATTTGCAAATTGGAGAATATTCCACCTAAGAATGAAAAATCTTGTGGTACCAAAAAAGTAAATCCAAATTTTAATCTTGATGGATCATAAAGAATATAATCTCCAACATCTTGAATTCGGCTGATCTGAAGATTAGACTCAGGTGGAGCTATTACATCCGGATCACCTGAACGTCCTGCAATTCCTGTACTCCAAGAGTAATTCAGGTAGCCGCCCCATAAACCTGACAAAGGTTTTCTTATAGAAAATTCAATTCCTTTTGCATCGCCGTAATCGCCGTTACCGGTTGTAAGATATCTGCCTCCGGAACGAGTTAAGACGGTAATTGATCTAATTGTGTTTGTGATATCTTTATAATAAGCAGTTACGTCAAAAACGATTCCACCGATGTTGTGTTCAATACCGAGTTCATAAGCAACTGTTTTTCTTGGTTTAAGATCTCTGTTACCTAAATTGTAAGGGGCAGGAAATTGTTCGTTGGGATTAGCAATATAAGTATTAAGAATACCTGTAACCTGTAAATTACTTGCATCACCTCCTGTACCTTCTCCATAATTCCCAAATGCAGCACGCTGGAAAAAATGTCCATACGAGAAATGCAACACTGTATTTTCAGATATTGGATGTGATATGCCAACCCGGGGCGATAGTTGTCCAAACGTTTCGGTCTCGATTGTTAAAGGGCTTGGATCTCTTCCTTCTTTCGAAGCAGCATATATATCTAAAGGATCGAAAATGTCAATATACTTTCTGTCATTGGGATTATAAAAATCATAACGTAAACCAACGTTGATAATTAACCCTTCAAACTCAAGTTTACTTTGTGCATAAACGTTACCTTCATAAGGATTATAAATTTTATCTTCTATGGCAGAAAAAGCTTTTGCTTCTTGAAATCTATCAAGAGTATAATAGGTAAAATCCCCGCCCGCTTTTAACTGCCAGCTTTTATTAATTTGACTTATATAATCACCGGAAATTGTCCAATCAATATTTCTATCTTCTCCTCTGTAAAAATAACCGGTTGTATGAAGCCCAAATAGATTACTATAACCACCGGGTATCGGGTTACCGTTTTCATCAACAGCACGAAGCCTATCTGAAACCGGAACTCCTTCTTCCCAACCCAAATCATCTCCGGGGAAAACCGATGTACTTCTAAATCTAAAAACTCTGCTGAGTTTAATTTCATAAAAGGTATTTGAGCTTAATACATGAGTAAATTGAAGTGTTTGACCGTTAATATTACTTTCGGGATAACCGTCAAAATCATAGTATGCATATTTGTTTTCTAAACCATGACCATGAACCCAATCCGTTTTCATATACTCCATACCGGGATTGGAATTTGCTTCGCCAAAGAATGTTGAGAACATAAACTTAAAATCTTTGCTGAATCTATAAGTAAGTTTCCCTGTTCCGTCAAGCCATGTTCCTTTGTTTCGAAAACTATTACCAGTAACAGGAGGCTGTGTTCTGAACTTTCCGGAAAAGAAGAAGTACATATTGTTTATAGGGGTTGGACCGCCTAAAGAAATTTCGGTTTGGTATGTACTTCTATCCGTATAATCATTTAACGGTTGGTGAGTTCTCATATAATCAGCATAAGCATCTTCGGGAGTCCAAGAAGAATTGGGATCATTACCCGGTATTCCTTGCATATCAACCCATTGATCCGGGTTATCTATCCACCATTGTAAATGACGGGCGTGAGTATTTTCCCAATACCGAGTAGTTGAATAATCATAAAATGCTGTGCCCCAATGTTGTAGCCCTGGTGGAGTCCACCTTCCTTCTGCATAAAATTCAAGCTTATCGGTTCCATCTTTTGTAATAATATTAAAAACTCCGGAACGAGCTTCACCATACTCTGCATTGAATCCGCCGGTAATAATTTCAAGTTCTTGTATTGAAGTAAGGTTGATATTAGTGTAAGGTTCAAAATCGAGAGGGTTACGAGCGCGAATTCCATCAATTAGAAAAGCTACTTGATCGAGAGAACCTCTTCTAACAACCAATTCACCGCCTGCATTCTGATCAATACCGGGAAGAGTTGTGAGAATCTGCATTAACTGTTCAGCGGGTCTTGTGGCAATTTCTTTCGCACTAACAAAATGTCTTGTAGATGTTTGGTCTTTTTCTACAAGAGGCTTGTCTGCAATCACAATAA
Organism: Ignavibacteria bacterium; assembly: GCA_011049495.1. Taxonomy (GTDB): domain Bacteria; phylum Bacteroidota; class Ignavibacteria; order Ignavibacteriales; family Melioribacteraceae; genus SURF-28. The sequence goes on along the minus strand of DSBF01000409.1, from coordinate 666 downwards.
TATCTTCGCCAACTTCAACCACGGTTGGTTCTAACTCGAACTCAACATTGGTTGTATGATTTACGCTTATTTGAATTCCTTGTAAAACCGTCGGTTTATAACCAACCATAGTAGCGCGCAGATCATATACTCCGGGAGGAATGTTAAGAATGAAAAAATCACCTTCCATATCGGAAGCCGATCCCATCTCATAACCCACAAGAACAATATTAACACCTGGCAGCGGAATACCGGATTCAGCATCAACAACATTACCGGCAATTTTACCGCCGCTTGCCAAAACCACAATATTAATAGCGGGTTGTAAGACTAAAAAAACAATTATGAGAAGAATTAATTTTCCAAAAAGATTTTTAGTATTCATTGCAGCTTCCTAATAAATATTTTAATTTTTTAATACACACAAACTCAATCCATCACAACAACAGCTTTAATAAACCCGGCAGGTTTATTCTTTGCTGCCAAAAAAGCTTCTTCAATTTGCTTCAATTTATATTTATGAGTTACTAATGTGTTCATATCAATTTTTTTTGAATTAACCATATCTATTCCTCTTCGTGAACCGTCAAGAATGGTATTCATATCTCTAAAGTGTCCGTTGATAATATCCCAAGCCATCCAATTCCAGTAGCCAAGATCATTTATTACTCTTTTGCCAGGATGATA